>JAFKKL010000207.1 GCA_017305595.1 Hyphomicrobiales bacterium
GCCGCCGCATAGCGTGGGTAAGCGGTCGAGGCGAAACTGTTGCGCACCGCCGCGATGGCGCCGCCGGAGGAGGCGGTTGCGCCCGGACGCGCTGCGTAAGCGGGCGCGGGTTGCACCCCGCCATACGCCATCCGGTCGAGACTGCCCGCTGGATGTCCGCTCGCCACCGGCCCCGGCCGATGCATGCAGCCCGACAGCGCAACCGCGCTGAGCAGACAAAGAGCGATGGCACGAGAGCCGGACATGACACGATCCTTTGGAAGGTAACGGCGATTAAGTCCCCTTATGGTTAAAAAAACATGACCTCACGGCGTTTAGGGACGGAGGCCCGGAAGCCGGATTAACCGCGCGGAAACCATAATGGTCTCTACTCGCGGGCGGCGTGAGAGCTTTGGACGCCGGTAGGAGCATTCCATGCGGTTCGATCTCTGGGACAGAATCAAGGGCAGGTTGCCGGCTCGGCGGCCGCGCGTTGCCACCGTGGTCGCACCCAAGTCGAAGACCAAAATCGAGCCCGAGTTCAAGCCGTCACCTCAGCCAATTTCTTCGCTTCAAGCTGCTGAATATGGCGATCTCGATCTGCGCGTGATCTGGGGCGCGATCGTTGCGAAGAAGAACTTCATCATTATGCCGACCTTGCTGGCGGCCGTGGTGTCGCTGGCCGTCGTCAACATGATCACGCCGCTCTACAAATCCGAGGCGCGTGTCCTGATCGATGGGCGGGAAAACGTGTTCCTGCGCCCCAACGGCGAGCGCCCCGAAGAGCGCAACGCGCTCGATCCCGAAGCCGTCACCAGTCAGGTGCAATTGCTTTTGTCGCGCGATCTGGCGCGCATGGTGATCAAGCAGAACAAGCTTGCCGAGCGCGCCGAATTCGATCCGGTGCTGAGCGGAATCTCGCCGGTGAAAATGGTGCTCGGCCTGTTCGGTATCGGCCGCGATCCGTTCCGGATGACACCGGAAGAACGCGTGCTCGATGCCTATTACGATCGGATGACGGCCTTCGCTGTCGATAAGTCGCGTGTCATGGTGGTTGAATTCCAGTCGCGCGATCCGGAATTGGCCGCACGGGTCGCCAATTCCATCGTCGACAATTATCTCATCCTGCAGCAGAACGCGCGGCAGCAACAGGCCAAGGCGGCGAGCCAGTGGCTTTCGGGCGAAATCGATAGTCTGCGAAAGAAGGTGGCGGATGCCGAGCAGCGCGCCGAGGCGTTTCGTTCGCAATCCAGCCTGTTCGTCGGCACCAACAACACGACGCTGTCCAATCAGCAACTCGGCGAGTTCAATACGCAGCTGAACAATGCGCGAGCCTTGAAGTCCGATGCCGAATCCAAGGCGCGTCTGATCCGCGAGATGCTGAAGACCGGCAAGCCGATCGAGGCCTCGGAAGTGCTCAACTCGGAACTGATCCGCCGCCTGTCCGAGCAGCGCGTGACGCTTCGCGCGCAACTCGCCGAGCAGTCGTCGACATTGCTCGGTGGCCACCCGCGCATCAAGGAACTGAAGGCGCAGATCGCCGATCTCGACAAGCAGATCCGCGAGGAGGCCGGCAAGCTCTCACGTTCGCTGGAAAACGATGCGCGCATTGCCGAAGCGCGGGTCGAAAGCCTGAATACCAATCTCGATCAGCTCAAGCGTCAGGCAACCTCGACCAACGGTCAGGATGTTCAGCTTCGCGCGCTCGACCGCGAGGCCAAGGCCGAACGCGACCTCCTGGAATCTTATCTCGCCAA
>JAFKKL010000170.1:0-11804 GCA_017305595.1 Hyphomicrobiales bacterium
GAGTTTCTTCAAGGTCGTCTGCCGGTTACGTGGCCGACTAGGCCACTCCACCGTGCTCGGAGAAAAAGGACCGTGATCAATATCGGGTTGGGTAATAAGCGGGCAAGTCTGGCGGAAGGGGTGGGATTCGAACCCACGGTACCCTTGCGGGCACGCCGGTTTTCAAGACCGGTGCCTTAAACCACTCGGCCACCCTTCCGATTGATCGGGACCGTAAAAGTCGCGATGGCTGGAACAGGTGAGTTGCCGTCGCTGTGCGATCCAAAATCTACTGGGCTTACTTATTGCAGGCCGCAATGTCTCGTCAACGTGCACAACCGACGAAAATCGATCTGCCGATCTCGTGGAAGAAGCCATGGGTTGATTTCGGCTGTCATCCCAGTTCAGACGATGTTGAAGAAGCTATGATTGGTGTTACGATCACGCGCGGCGAGCAGGTAAGCCTTGTTTGCTGCAACGCTTTGCTGCCGGGAAGGAGCCGTTCCGGGAGGGGCCGATGGGAGCGCGTTTTATCGTATTGATCATAGCGATTTGTGCGCTGTTTTCTGCACAGTTTGTGGCGGCGAGAGCCGAGCCGGCTCAGCAGGAACTCAAGCTGGTGACCCCACCGCTCAGCATGTACAGGAAGCAGGTACGGCCGCCCGCAGAGTCGTTGCCGGTGCCCGCCGGATTTACCCGGGATCAAATCCTGCACGGAGATCGTGTCTTTCACGGCGAGGCTGCCAACGGGCAATGCAGCGTCTGTCACGGTATTGACGGCAAGGGCACGACAAACGGAAATGACCTGACTGCCGGCATGTTCATTTGGAGCGATGGTAGCGTGAAAGAGCTGAAGCGGTCCGTTCTGCATAATATGGCGATCGCTCCCGGCAGGGATGGCGACCTGGAACTGGCGGATGTCGATGCGGTCGCGGCCTATATCTGGGCTATCAGCCGTCAGGAGCCGGCCAGGTAACCCTTCGTGCGACTATCTCGGATGGCGGGTGGCAACCAATGGTTTACCACGTCAAGCGCGCTACCCAATTTCCGCCTTGATCGGATTGCGGTATATTAACTTCGCTCTCGTAGAGGGAGCAAGTTGGGGAATTGGGGTGCCAAGCTAGAAGTAGGGCTTGGGCCATCTGAATGGTATTTTGGGGCACATGGGGATTCGCTGTTCTGCCAGGGTGATCGGAACCACGCGCGCTGTCGTCGCCGTCGGATCCTGCCTGTTGCTCGCCAATTGCGTTTCCTCGGGCAAATTCAGCCGGGTCGATCCGAAGTACGGCGTTTCCAGCAGCCCGCGCGTCGTTGCGTTCGGCCAGTCAGTACCGAAGGGCGGTGGCACCTATCGGGTCGGCAAACCGTACACCGTCGGCGGCCGGGTCTATGTCCCGCACGAAGACCCGGATTATCGCGAAGAGGGGATGGCGTCGTGGTATGGCGATGCCTTCCATGGGCGCCTGACCGCGAATGGCGAAATCTTCGACATGGACACACTGACCGCCGCGCATCGAACCATGCCGATCCCGAGCTACGCGCGCGTCACCAATCTCAGCAACGGCAAATCGCTGATCGTTCGCGTCAACGATCGCGGGCCGTACCACGGCAACCGCATTATTGACGTTTCCAACAAGGCCGCGCACCTGCTGGATTTCAAAGGACGCGGCATCGCCCGCGTTCGTGTTGAATATGTCGGCCGTGCGCCGCTCGAAGGCTCGGACGATCGCCAACTGGTCGCGACGCTCCGAACCGGCGAGCCCGCGCCGTCACCGTCGGGCGTTCGGGTCGCTTCGGCCCGTCCGTTCGTTCCGGAGATGTCGCGTTCCACGACGGTCGTGCGCGGCAACGTGCCGATGCCGGAGGAGCGGCCGTATAGCCTCGGCAGCACGGTTGCCGACGCCAATTCGATCAACGCAACGTCGGAAATGTCATCGTCGCGTGTGGCCCGGATCGATCGTGCGCCGCTCGAAAATCCACGTGCTGTTAGCTACGGCGGACGCAGCCATGTCGCCGCAAACCGCGTTGTCGATGCCTATGCACCGGTCGAGCCCCAGGAAAGCCCACGAGAGATTTTATCCGGGCGCGGGCTTTATTAGAGGCGGCGTCCCGTTACCTCGGACAGAAACGCGATCAGTGCAGCGTTGACCTCGGGCGGGCGCTCCTGCTGAATCCAGTGACCGGCGCCCTCGATTAGCAATTTTTTCGTGAGATTAGGCAACACGCGCTCCATGTCGTGAACGCGCTTGGCTCCGATCAGCCCCTTGATGACGGAATCCTCGCTCCCGGCGATAAACAGAGCTGGCTGGTGAATCTCTGCGCCGTGCCACGGAGCCGTCAGGTCCCAGTTCCGGTCAATGTTGCGATACCAGTTCAGGCCGCCGCGAAATCCGGATGTACGATAGGCGGCGATGAACTCGGCCAACTCTGTCTCGGTGATCCACTCCGGCAATTTTCGCGAGATGGACGGATCGCCAAGAAAGCCCTTGCCGTCTTCCACGAACAGGGATGCCTCGGGATCCGTGAACCCACGCGCGAACACGGCACGCATGGTGAAGGCGACGTCGCGTTCGAATTCGGCTTCCGCAACGCCAGGAGTTTGAAAATACTGCCAGTAGAAATTTTCGATGCCGTTGCTGCGCAGCGTCTCGAGCGGGCGGCCGCGCCCGCGCAATGGCGGTGGCACACTTAAGCCTGCGACGGCCGTGAAGATATCAGGTCGGAACAAGGCGGCGTGCCAGGCCACCGGCGCGCCCCAGTCGTGCCCGATGATAACGGCACTCTTTTCGCCCAGCGCCTCGACCAGCGCCACCATATCACCGGTGAGATCGAAGATGCTGTAGGCATCGATATTCGCGGGCGAGCCGGTTCGGCCGAAGCCGCGCATGTCCGGCGCGGCGACGCGGTAGCCGGCGGCGGCAAGCGGCGCCATCTGGTGCCGCCACGAATAGGACAGCTCCGGCCATCCATGACAGAGCAGAACCAGTGGTCCCTGGCCCTGTTCGCGCACAAACATCTCGATTCCATTGATGCTGAGAGTTCTGGTTGAGGACATCGCGGGCGGCCTTGCGGGAGAGAGCGGGAGGACGGGTGGAACGATACGGACGATAGCGCCGCCTCGCAACCAGGCGCTCCCGTAGTCATTTTCTGCCATCTGTTGTTCCGGCAAAACCGCGCTGGTAGACTTAAGCGATCAGGACATGCGGCATGCGGAACAAACGATTCCATCTCTTTCGAACGCGGAAATTCAGGCCTTGGCGGTGGTCGATGGCCGGCCTCATTGCGTGCGGCCTGGCGTTCGCGACGGTGGCCTATGCGGCCAACAACAGCGTGCAGGGCGCAAAGAAGGACGAAGGGTTCAACACCGACGCGCCGACGGCGATTCTGATCGAGGCCAATAGCGGCAGCGTTTTGTTCGAGAAGAACGCCGATGACCTCCGTGCGCCGTCCAGCATGATGAAGCTGATGACCGTCGAGGTGGTGTTTCACGCCATCAAACAGGGCGAACTGAAACTGACCGATGAATTCAAGGTCAGCGAAAACGCCTGGCGCAAAGGCGGTGCGCCGGCCGGTGGATCGACGATGTTCGCGGCGATCCACAGCAGCGTGCCGGTCGACGATCTGCTGCACGGCGCGATCATCCAGAGCGGCAACGACTCCTGCATGGTGCTGGCGGAAGGCATCGCCGGCGGCGAGAAGGCGTTTGCCGAGATGATGACAAAGCGGGCGCGCGAACTCGGATTGACACGATCGACGTTCGGCAACTCCACCGGGTTGCCCGACCCCGACAACAAGATGACGGTGCGCGAACTGTCGCAACTCGCGCGCCATCTCATTCAGACTTACCCCGAGTTCTACAAGCTGTTCGGCCAGCAGGAATTCACCTGGAACAAGATCCGGCAGCAGAACCGCAATCCGCTGCTGAAATCGCTTGAAGGCGCCGACGGACTAAAGACCGGCTACACTAAGGAAGGCGGCTACGGCATGGTCGGCTCGGCCGTGCAGAACGGTACGCGCCTGATCGTCGCCATCAACGGCCTTGAGGACAAGGACGATCGCGCCGCCGAGGCCAAGAAACTTTTGGAATGGGGGTTCCGCAACTTCGAAACCCGCACCCTGTTTGCGGCCAAGGCACCAGTGGGATCTGCCAAAGTGTTCGGCGGCACGCAACGATGGGTACGTGTCGCGACCACGGAGCCGGTTCGTGTCATGGTGCAGAAGAATGGTAACGACAAGCTGCTGGCGCGGATCGTCTACGCCGGTCCCGTCCGTGCACCGGTCGAAGCCGGGCAGCGCATCGGCACCATCAAGGTATGGCGCGGCGCGAACGTCGCGGTCGAGGAACCGCTCTATGCTCTCGATGCGGTTGGAACCGGCACCACCATGCAACGCGCTTTCGACGGCGCCAGCGAGTTGATGATCGGCATGTTCCGCGCAGGCATCGAGAAACTGTGATGACAGCGGAAACCAGCCCGGCGAATACCGTAACACGCGGCCGTTTCATTACTTTCGAAGGCGGCGAGGGGTCCGGTAAATCCACCCAGATCAAGCTGCTTGCGGAGCGGCTCGATGCGGAGGGGCTACGTGTCATCGTCACGCGCGAACCGGGCGGCTCGCCCGGTGCAGAGATCATTCGTCATGTTCTCTTGTCGGGCGTTGGAAAGATGCTTGGCTCGGAGGCTGAGACGTTGCTGTTCATTGCTGCGCGTGACGACCATGTCCGCAACGTGATCGAACCGGCGCTCGCGCAAAACGTTTGGGTGCTGTGCGATCGTTTCGGGGATTCGACGCGGGTCTATCAGGGGCATGCGGGAAAGGTCGATTTGCGGGTGCTCGATGCCATGGAGCGCGTCACCATCGGATCGTTGAAGCCAGATCTGACTTTCATCCTTGACGTTCCCGTGGAAGTCGGGATGCAGCGCGCCGCCAAACGCCGTGGTGCCGATACACCCGATCGTTTTGAAGGGGAGAATATCGACTTCCATCGCAAATTGCGTGAGGGCTACCGCGCGATCGCGGCCCGCGAACCGGAGCGTTGCGTTGTTATCGATGCCACCGAACCGCGTGAGCATGTGACCGATGCCATATGGTTGGCATTGCATCAGCGTCAGCTGCTTGCGAAACCGGCGGAGACACAACGGTCATGAGCGCCAGGGCAACGGAAACAGCCATCGAGCGCCGCGAACCGCGTGTGACTACGGCGCTGTTCGGTCATCGCGAGGCCGAGCAAACACTGCTTGATGCCTATCGGAGCGGCCGCATTCCCCATGCCTGGATGATCGGCGGCGCGCAGGGGATCGGCAAGGCGACGCTGGCTTACAGGATGGCCCGTTTCGTGCTGGCGCATCGCGATCCGGCAGCGCCGGAAGTGCAGGAGGCTTCTTCGCTTCACGTCGATGAATCTCATCCGGTAGCGCGGCAAGTGGCATCCGGCGCGCACGGTGGATTGTTGACCCTGCAACGCGGCCTCAACGAAAAGGGCGTATTGCGAAATTTCATCACCGTAGACGATACGCGTCGGACGATCGAATTTTTCGGCTCGACAGCGGCGGTCGATGGCTGGCGCGTGTGCATTGTCGACACGGTTGACGAATTCAACGCCAATGCCGCCAACGCGCTGCTCAAGATCCTGGAGGAGCCGCCGCGCCGTTCGATCCTGCTGCTACTCAGTCACGCGCCGGGCAAGGTGCTGCCGACCATCCAGTCGCGATGCCGCAGGCTGGCGCTGCGGCCATTAACGCCGCCGGATGTCGCGGCGGCTGTAGCTGTAGCGACAGGAGGGGGGGCCGACGCGCCTGCTGTGATGGAGGCTGCCGCGGTCTCCGAGGGTAGCGTCGGACGGGCGCTCAACCTCATGGGCGGTAACGCCCTCAAACTGCACCAGCGGACGGCCGAACTGCTCGATGCATTGCCTCGTGTCGACCAGCGCCAACTGCACGCCCTTGGCGATGCGCTCGGCGGTAGCGACCGGACCACACTTGCGGCCTTTACCGACAGCGTCGACCGCTGGGTGACGGGCAGGTTGCGCGGTGATGTGACCAACGCCGATCTGGCCCAACTTGCGCGCTTGGCGGAGGTATGGGAGAAGATCAGCCGCGCCGCGCGCGATGTCGAATCCTTCAACCTCGATCGAAAGCCGCTGGTTTTTTCGGTATTCGATCAACTGTCGGAGGCGATGCGCTGATACCGCGTTCCCGGCAACCGCATCCTCTCAAGCATTTGAAAATTGCAGCAAATGGCGTCACAGTCCGAAGCATCCCGTCCGCGTTACTTCCTTACGACGCCGATCTTCTATCCCAACGGCGAGCCGCATATCGGCCATGCCTATACCGCGATGGCCTCGGATGCGATCGCTCGTTTTCACCGCCTCGACGGCTACGACGTCCGCTTCATGACCGGCACCGACGAGCACGGCCTGAAGATGCAGCAGACGGCCATCGCCGAGGGCCTCACGCCGCTGCAGTTGGCGGATCGCAATTCGGCGCGCTTTCGCGAGATGATGGCTGCGCTCGACATTTCCTACGACGACTACATCCGCACCACGGAGCCGCGCCATGAGCGCTCGTGTCAGGCGCTGTGGCAGGCGATCGAGAAGAACGGCGACATCTATCTCGACAAGTATGCCGGCTGGTATTCGGTCCGTCAGGAAGCCTACTTTGCTGAGGATGAAACCACCGTCGGCCCCGATGGCGTGCGCCGCGAACCGCTCGGCTCGCCGGTGGAATGGACCGAAGAGGAAACCTACTTCTTCCGGCTGTCGGCCTATCAGGACAAGCTGCTCGATCTCTACAAGCGCGTACCGGACTTCGTGCTACCACGCGAACGGCTGAACGAGGTCGCGAGTTTCGTGCGCGGCGGATTGCAGGATCTGTCGATCTCCCGCACCACGTTCGACTGGGGTATTCACGTCCCTGGCGCGCCGAAGCATGTGATGTATGTCTGGATCGATGCGCTGACCAACTACATCACCGGCGTCGGTTATCCTGATGTCGACAGCGATTTGTTCAAACGATACTGGCCCGCCAACCTGCATGTTATCGGTAAAGACATCGTGCGTTTCCATGCGGTGTATTGGCCGGCGTTCCTGATGGCGGCCGGCGTCGAGGTGCCGCATCGCGTGTTCAGCCACGGCTTTCTTTTGAACCGCGGCGAGAAAATGTCGAAGTCGGTCGGCAACGTCGTCAGTCCGTTCGATTTCGCCAAGCAGTACGGCGTTGATCAGATCCGATACTTCTTTCTGCGTGAAGTCTCATTCGGGCAGGATGGCAGCTATAATCACGAAGCGATCGTCGCACGCATAAACGCTGACCTTGCCAACGACCTCGGCAACCTGGCGCAGCGTTCGCTGACCATGATCGCGAAACAATGCGCCGGCGTACTGCCAGAGCCGGGCGCCTTCAGCGACAATGACAAGGCGATCCTCGCGCAGGCCGACGGCATGGTCGCGCTGGCGCGCACCGCGATGCAGACGGAGCAGATTCACCATTATCTGAGCGCGGTGTGGGCTGCCGTCGCCGAAGCCAACCGTTACTTCGCGGGCGAAGCGCCGTGGGCATTGGCCAAGACCGATCCGGCGCGCCAGCGCACCGTGCTTTACGTCACCGCCGAAGTGCTGCGCCAGATCGTGATCCTCGCGCAGCCGGTGATGCCGTCCTCTGCCGCAAAGCTGCTCGACATTCTCGGCGTATCGGCGGATTCGCGTGATTTCAGCCACCTCGGCGGTGCGACACGCATTGCACCCGGTACGGCGCTGCCGCCGCCCGCGCCGATCTTCCCGCGCTATGTCGAACCGAAGGACGAATAGGCCGTTACTGAAGATGCTGGTCGATAGTCACTGCCACCTCGATTTTCCCGACTTCGCCGAAGAACTCGACGCCGTCGTCGCACGCGCCGAAGCCGCGGGCGTCGGCCGCATGGTGACGATCTCAACGCGGGTGAAGGAGCAGGCGAAGCTGCGCGCAATCGCGGAGCGGTTTCCGAACGTCTATTGTTCGGTCGGCACGCATCCGCATCATGCCGATGAGGAAGACGGTATTGCGCCGGACGAATTGATCGCGCTGACGCAGCATCCGAAAGTCGTCGCTCTGGGCGAGGCCGGGCTCGATAATTTCTACGACAACGGTTCGCCCGAAGCGCAAGAGCGTGGCTTTCGCGCGCATATCGCTGCGGCGCGCGCCACCGGCTTGCCGCTGGTGATCCACACCCGCGAAGCGGATGAAGCCTGCGGCCGCATCCTCGACGACGAAATGGCGAAGGGACAATTCCGTGCGGTGTTGCATTGCTATACCGGCGGCCGCGAGCTGGCGATGAAGGCGATTGATCTCGGACTGTCGATTTCGTTCACCGGCATTATCACTTTCAAGAAGTCGCAAGCCTTGCGCGATCTCGCCGCCGAACTGCCGGCTGACCGCATCATGGTCGAAACCGACTCGCCCTATCTCGCGCCGGGCAAGCATCGCGGTAAGCGCAACGAGCCTGCTTATGTCGTCGATGTCGCGAAGATGTTAGCGGACGCGCGCGGCGTTTCGCCTGACGAGATCGCGCGACAGACGACGGAAAACTTCTTTCGTCTGTTCAGCAAAGTGCCGGCGCCAACCGCATGACGACCACGCTCACCATTCTCGGCTGCGGTTCGTCCGCCGGTGTGCCGCGCCCAGCGCTGGGGTGGGGCGCGTGCGATCCATCCAATCCGAAGAACCGCCGCCGCCGCTGTTCGATGATGGCGGAGCGGCGCTCGGAGCAGGGCGTCACTCGCGTGGTGATCGATACCTCGCCGGATCTGCGCGAGCAGTTGATCGACGCCGACGTCGATCACATCGAAGCGGTGTTCCTGACACACGAACATGCCGACCAGACTCACGGCATCGACGATCTGCGTTCAGTCGTGCTGCATCAGCGCCGCCGCATTCCGGTCTACCTGAACCAGTCGACCAGCAAGGATATCCTGTCGCGCTTCTCCTATTGCTTTATCTCGCCGCCGGGCAGCGACTATCCGCCGATCCTCGACAATCGCGCGATCGAAGCCGGCGAAAGCCGTACCATCGACGGCAAAGGCGGACCGTTGATGCTGACAGCCTTTCTGGTCCAGCACGGCAACATCCCGGCGCTCGGTTATCGGATCGGCGACGCCGCTTATACGCCGGACTTGCACGATATTCCGGAAGAAAGCTGGCCTGCGCTCGAGGGGCTCGATCTGTGGATCGTCGATGGCTTGCGTTACGCGCAGCACCCGAGCCATTTCAGCGTGCGCGACGCATTGACGTGGATCGATCGCTTCAAGCCGAAGCGCGCCGTCATCACCAACATGCACGCCGACCTCGACTACGAGGTGATGAGGAAGGAACTGCCGCCCGGTGTGATCCCCGCTTACGACGGGATGCGACTAACGCTAAGTTCCGACTAAGCCGAAATTCTTTGGCTCTATCCGTCATGGCCGGGCTTGTCCCGGCCATCCACGTCTTGAATCGATCAGCACGCCCGGAAGAACGTGGATGCCCGGCACAAGGCCGGGCATGACGGCGGAGAGGTGGCTATTCTTCAGCGAGACAAAAGCCGGACGGTTCTTCAATTCAGCCGTTTACGCAGAAATTGCCTTCGCCGAATTCACCTGATTGCGCAGCATGAACTTCTGGATCTTGCCGGTCGAGGTTTTCGGGATCACGCCGAATATCACCGCCTTCGGTGTTTTGAATCCCGGCATCTGCTCACGGCAGAAGGCGATGATATCCGCCTCCGTTGCGGTTGCGCCGTCCTTCAATTCGACGAAAGCGCAGGGCACTTCGCCCCACTTCGGATCGGGCTTGGCGACGACGGCGGCGAACAGCACTGCTGGGTGCTTGTAGAGCACGTCCTCGACCTCGACCGACGATACGTTCTCGCCGCCGGAGATGATGATGTCCTTGGAACGGTCCTTGATGATGACGTAGCCGTCATGATCAAGCACGCCGAGGTCCCCGGTGTGAAACCAGCCGCCCTCGAAGGCTTCCTTGGTCGCTGCCTCGTTTTTAAGGTAACCCTTCATCACCACGTTGCCGCGGAACATCACCTCGCCGATGGTTTCGCCGTCGCGTGGCACTTCGCGCATGGTTTCAGGGTCGAGCACCGTGACCGCTTCCTGAAGCGGGTAAGCGACGCCCTGGCGGCGCTTGAGTTGCGCCCGTTGGTCGGCCGGCAGGTCGTCCCAGCCGGGTTGCTCGGCGCAGACCGACGCCGGGCCGTAAACCTCGGTCAGACCGTAGACGTGGACCAGCTTGACGCCGATATTTTCGGCGCCCGCCAGTACAGCGACCGGCGGCGCAGCGCCTGCGATCAGACCGACCACCGGCCGGTCGCCGGGTTTCGGCTTGGGCGCGCCCGGGGCGTTGATCAGCGTGTTGTAGACAATCGGCGCGCCGCACATGTGAGTGACGCCGTGCTTCGGAATCAGTTCGAAAATCTTCGCCGGATCGACCTTGCGCAGGCAGACATTGACGCCGGCCGCCGCCGCGATGGTCCATGGGAAGCACCAGCCGTTGCAGTGAAACATCGGCAGCGTCCAGAGGTAGGACGGGTGCTGCCCGAGATTGCCGGCGAGGATATTGCTGACGGCGTTGAGATACGCGCCGCGATGATGTGTCACCACGCCTTTCGGATTGCCGGTGGTGCCCGAGGTGTAGCCGAGCGCGATGGCCTCCCATTCGTCCTGCGGCGTCACCGGAACGAAGTTCGGATCGCCAGCCACCACCACGGCCTCGTACTCGATCTCACCGATACGATGGCCACCGTTGAAGGCAGCGTCGTCGACGTCGATCACGAACGGCTTCGGTCCTTTCATAAGGGTGAGGGCTTCGGTGATGACGTCAGCGAATTCCGGATCGACGAAGATGATCCTGGCACCTCCGTGGTCGAGCTGAAACGCAATCGCGGACGCATCGAGCCGGATGTTGAGCGCGTTGAGCACGCCGCCGGTCATCGGTACGGCGAAGTGAGCTTCGTTCATTGCCGGGATGTTCGGCAGCATCGCGGCAACTGTGTCGCCGCGTCCGATACCGCGAGCACTCAGAAACGAGGCAACGCGGCGGCAACGTTCCAGCGTTTGCGACCAGGTGAAGGAGCGATCCTCGTAGACCGCACTGAGATGGTTTGGATAAACCGCGGCGGTCCTGAACAGGAAGCTGAGCGGCGACAGCGGCACGAAATTGGCGGCATTCTTGTCGAGGCCGACATTATAGGGATTGCTGTTGTCTTTCATGAAAATCACCGCTTAATCAAAATCTTATGACGATTATTCAGTTTAATTCATGAGAAGGCGTCAATCTTCCGATGAATTGATTGAAATTACGGTCATAAGATTTTGGAATTGCTCATTTTATGAACCCGATCGAAATCCACGGAATGGCCGCGACCACGATCAGTCCGATCAGTAGCGCCAGCATGTACCCGAGGATCGGCTTCACGCCCTCGGCGGGATCGACGCGCCCGACCGCGCAAGCCGCATAATAGCCTACGCCGAATGGCGGTGCGAACAATCCGATTCCCATCGCGAGGATTACGATCATCGCATAATGGACTTCGTGAACACCGACCGCCTGGGCAATCGGGAATAGCAATGGCCCGAACAGCACGATCGCCGGGATACCTTCCAGCACGCTGCCGAGCACCATGAAGGCGATGATCGACACCGCGATGAAGGTGGTCGAGCCGCCGGGCAGGCCGGTCATCGCCGCCGCCAGCGAGCGCGAGAAGCCGGATTGCGTCAGACCCCATGCCATGCCGGTCGCAGTGCCGATGATGAACAGGATCGCCCCGGACAGGCTCGCGGTCTCGGTCAGCATCGGGCGCAGGCG
>JAFKKL010000170.1:11888-14654 GCA_017305595.1 Hyphomicrobiales bacterium
GTCGACACCTCGGTCGCGGTCGCAACGCCCTCGACCACGGCAGCGCGGATTACGTACGGTAGCGCCAGCGCGGGCAGGGCGACGACGAAGCTGCGCAGGATTTCCGGCAGGCCGACTTTCTGGACATGCCCGAGGTCTTCGTGGCGATAGCGCCACCACACCAGCGCCGACAGCGTCACCGCAAGCACCGCGCCGGGCAGCATGCCGCCCGTGAACAACGCCGCGATCGATACGCCGGTGACGGAACCGATGGTAATCAGCACGAGGCTCGGCGGGATGGTTTCGGTCTGCGCGCCGGTTGCGGAGAGCAGGGCGACAAGATCGCCTGGCTTGGCACCGCGAGCCTTCATTTCGGGAAACAGCACTGGCGCCACCGCCGCCATGTCGGCCGCCTTTGAGCCGGAAATACCGGACACCAGATACATCGCGCCGATCAGCACATAATGCAGGCCGCCACGGACATGGCCGAGCAGGTTGGCAAGGAAGCCGACCATGGCGCGCGCCATGCCCGTCATTTCGATCAGCAGCCCGAGGAAGACGAACAGCGGCACTGCCAGCAGGATGAGATGGCTCATGCCCTCGTCCATCCGACCGACCAGCACCATCAGCGGCGTATGCGTCGTCAGCGCCAGATAGCCCAGCACTGACAGACCGAACGCGAATGCAATGGGCACGCCCGCCAGCACACAGGAGCCTGCCACCAGCACGAAAAAGATGATCAGGTTCAGGTTGCCGAGTTGCCGCAGCCACGGCTGAAGCAGCCAAAGCACAGCAATCACGATCGCCACCGTGACCATCGCGGCCAGTAGCACACGAATATTGCGAATGCGCGCCAGTTGGAGCAGGGCGAATATCGCCATCAAACCGATGCCGACCGGCAGCGCGGCGGCGCGCCAGCTATTGGAGATTTCCAGCGCCGGCGTGGTGATGAAGCTTTCCTCGTAGGCATATTCCCACGATGGCAGCGCGATCAGCGCCAGGAATGCCAGCGCCGAGCAGATCGCCACGGTTTCGAGATAGGCCCGCATTTTTGGTTGCGATCCCGCAACCAGCGCCGTCATCCGCATATGCTCGGAGCGTCGGAGCGCAACCACGGCGCCAAGCATCGCGAGCCAGAGAAACAGGATCGATGCCAGTTCGTCCGACCAGATCAGCGGGCTGTGAAAGACGTAACGCGACACCACGCCGGCGAACAGGATGATGATTTCGACCACCACCAGCAGCGCGGTCGGAATTTCCACCAACAGCCCGAGCCAACGATCGAGCGTGCCCAACACCGAACGGCGCGGAGGTGTGAGAGCCCCCGCGCCGACCGGCAGTTCCGATGTTTCCGTGTGCACCGTCGCGATCCGTTAGGCGGCGGCTTAAGCGAGCTTGCCGACCGACTTTTCCAGCAGCTCCCACGCCTGATCGCCGTACTTGCCTTTCCACTCGGCGTAGAACTTGGCATCCCGCAGCTTCTGGCGGAACGGCGCCACGTCGGGTTGGTTGAAGATCAGGCCCTTGCCCTTCAATTCCTCCATCACCGTGGCGTTGAGCTTCTCGGTGTCGGCGCGTTCCTTGACGGCGGCGGCGTTGATGTTCTTGGCGACGATGTCGCGCACGTCTGCCGGCAGCTTTTCCCATGCCCGGCGGTTGGCCAGATACCAGAATCCGTCCCACATGTGATTGGTCAGCGAGCAGTACTTCTGCACTTCGTAGAGCTTCGCGGTCGAAATCAGGGCGAGGGGGTTCTCCTGCCCTTCGACGATCTTGGTCTGCAGCGCCGAGTAGACTTCGCTGAAATTGATCGAGGCCGGCGAAGCGTCGAACGCCTTGAACATCGAGGTCCATAGTGGCGACACGGGCACGCGGATCTTGAAGCCCTTGAAGTCATCCGGGCCGTTGATCGGCTTGGTGGACGACGTGGTCTGGCGGAAGCCGTTATCCCAGATCTTGTCCATCACGATCAGATTGGCTTTGTTGATCTGGCCGCGCACATAGGCGCCGAGATCACCGTCCATGGCCTTCCAGACCGTGGCGTAGTCCGGGAACGCAAAGCCGATGCCGTTGATCGAGGCCGCCGGCACCAGCGTCGACAGGATCAGACCCGATAGCGTGAAGAACTCGACGCCGCCGGAGCGGATCTGGCTCAGCATGTCGGTGTCGGAACCGAGCTGATTATTCGGGAAGATTTGCAGATCGAAGCGGCCGTTGGTCTCGGTCTTGATCGCTGCCGACATTTCCTTGGCGCGAACGTTCAGCGGATGCGAGTCCGGCAGGTTGTTGGCGAACTTGTAGGTGAATTCGGCTTGCTGGGCCCGCGCAACCAGCGGCGCGCCAACGCTGCCCATGACACCAGCCGCAGCAGAAGCCTTCAACAAAGTCCGACGTGAAAAACGCATCGATCGTCTCCCTGATCTTTTTCTTGCAATGCCAATTGTTGCGAAACAACGTTGAGCGCCGGTCACCCGGACAGTGGGTTTATTCGTCACCATCCCACGGTGATCCGGTCAAGCGTTTTTAGGCCGGCGATGCGCGGCGACGTCATCGGAGCGCTGTCGGATCGAGCGGACTGCGCGACCGCCGGAAGCAACGGATGGCGCGGCTGTTGCGAACAATTCGATCTAACATCCTGAAATTTATTTAGCTTTTATATTCCATAATATACCTTATGCGAATTATGGGTATGGCGTTCCTGGTTGAGCCCGGCGCGGCAAAGCCATCTTGAACTTACGTCGCTCTCTCAATGTCAGGCCGAACAACATCGCTCGATCTGCCCTCGCT
>JAFKKL010000171.1 GCA_017305595.1 Hyphomicrobiales bacterium
GGCGCTGAGCTGATCTCTACCCCTCTCCGTCGTGGGAGAAGGGTGGCTTCGCGACGCGAAGACGAGTGAGGGGCCTTTGTTTTCGTCGTCCCCGCGAAGGCGGGGACGACCTGCGGAAAGACCGCGATGAGCACACCACCGAGCAATAAATTCCGTACCGGTGCGAAGGAAGCGCCTGCCGAGCCGTTCAAGCGCGCGGTGAGTTCGTGCCTGCGCGCTATCGCCAAGACGCCCGAGCTTGAAGTGACCTTCGCTTCTGAGCGGCCCGGCCTCGCGCCCGGCAAGGCGCGGCTGCCGGAGCCGGCGCGCAAGCTCTCGAAGCGTGACGCGGCGATCGTGCGTGGTCATGCCGATTCCATCGCGCTGAAGCTCGCCTGTCACGACCCGAAGGTGCATCGCAAGCTGATGCCGGGCAATCCGCAGGCACGCGGCGTATTCGAGGCGATGGAGCAGGCTCGTGTCGAGGCCATCGGCGCGCGGCGCATGTCGGGCGTGGCGAAGAATCTCACCGCGATGCTCGACGATCATTTCCATCGCGGCAAGTTCGACGAGATCACCGACCGCGCCGACGCGCCGCTGGCCGATGCGCTGGCGATGCTGGTGCGCGAACGCCTCACCGGCCTCGCGCCGCCGGAGGCCGCGCGCAAGGTGGTCGATCTGTGGCGGCCCGTGCTCGAGGACAAGATCGGCGCGCGGCTCGACCGGCTGGATCGCCTCACCGAGGATCAGGCGCGGTTCGGCGACGCGGTGCATGACCTGCTGCATGACCTCGAACTCGGCGACGACCGCGATGCCGACGCCGAGGAAGACGAGAACCAGGACGAGAACAAGGAAGGCGAGAACGACCAGTCCGGCTCTGACGGCTCGCCCGATTCCGACTCCGCGCAGGAGATGAGTGCCGAGCAGGCCGAAGCGACCACCGACGAGATGTCCGATGCCGCGATGGAGAGCGCGCAGGCGTCCGCCAGCGATAGTTTCGACGACGAAGAACTCGGCGACGACGAAACGCCGGGCGAGGCGACGCGGCCGCAGGGACGCGGCGGCAACGAACCGCGCGGCCCCGAATATCATGCCTTCGCGCCGAAGTTCGACGAGGTGGTGGCGGCGGAAGACCTCTGCGACCACGACGAGTTGGAGCGGCTGCGCAGCTATCTCGACAAACAGCTCGCGCATTTGCAGGGCATCGTGGCGCGGCTCGCCAACCGGCTGCAACGCCGCCTGATGGCGCAGCAGAATCGCGCCTGGGAGTTCGATCTCGAGGAAGGCATCCTCGATCCGGCGCGGCTGTCGCGCGTCGTCACCGATCCGTATCAGCCGCTGTCGTTCATGCGCGAGAAGGACGCGACCTTCCGCGACACCGTCGTCACCTTGCTGCTCGACAATTCCGGCTCGATGCGCGGACGCCCCATTACAGTGGCCGCGACCTGCGCCGACATTCTCGCGCGCACCTTGGAGCGTTGCGGCGTCAAGGTGGAAATCCTCGGCTTCACTACGCGGGCGTGGAAGGGCGGGCAATCGCGCGAGGCGTGGCTTGCTGCAGGTAAGCCGGCCAATCCGGGCCGCCTCAACGACCTGCGCCACATCATCTACAAGTCGGCCGACGCGCCATGGCGTCGCGCGCGAAAAAATCTCGGGCTGATGATGCGCGAGGGGCTGCTGAAGGAAAACATCGACGGCGAGGCGCTGGACTGGGCGCACAAGCGGCTGCTCGGCCGCTCCGAACAGCGCAAGATACTGATGATGATCTCTGACGGCGCGCCGGTCGATGACTCGACGCTGTCGGTCAACGCCGGCAACTACCTCGAACGGCACCTGCGTCACATCATCGAGGAAATCGAGACGCGCTCGCCGGTCGAACTGATCGCCATCGGCATCGGCCACGACGTCACGCGCTACTATCGCCGCGCGGTGACCATCGTGGACGCCGAAGAACTCGGCGGCGCTATCACCGAAAAACTCGCCGAACTGTTCAGCGAGACTCACGAGGCCCCCGCGCCGTCGCACGGACGCGGGGCTCGTCGTCGGCTGCATTCTTGAATCGGCATTGCCGGGCGCGATCACCTCTCGGTCGTCATGCCCGGCTTTATGCCGGGCATCCATGTCTTTTCGTCAAGTCGCTATGTCGAAGACGTGGATGGCCGGGCACAGGCGAGCGAAAGCGACGCCGTTCTTCGAACGGCTATGCCCGGCCATGACGGGGATGCTGCTTCGCTTTTTCGTTGTCATTGCCGCTTCGTTGCTGCTCGCCATCCCTTTCACCACCGCACCGACCTCCGCACAAACCCTCAAGCTCGCCGCCGATAATCACCCGACGTCGATCGAAGTCTCCGCGCGTCCGTTGGCGGGGTTCGATCTGCGTGACCGCACGCGCGTGCAGTTCGGGCAGTTGCGATTCCGCTCCGGTCTCGTGCTGACGTCGCCCTATAGCCGCTTCGGCGGACTGTCGGGCCTGCGGCTCGATGCCGGCGGCGAGGGTTTCATCGCCGCCAGCGACAGGGGGCGCTGGTTCACCGGGCGTATCGTCTATCGCGGCAAGGAGATGGTCGGTCTCACGGAAGTCGAGACCGCGCCGATGCTGGGCGGCGACGGCCGCACCCTGACGTCGCATCGCTGGTACGACACCGAGTCGATGGCGCGCAACGGCAACTGGATTTATGTCGGCATCGAGCGCGTCAATCGCATCGTGCGCTTCGACTTCGGCCGTCAGGGTTTGCGTGCGCGTGCCGAAACCGTGCTGGCGCCCGCCGATATTCGCAAGCTGCCCTACAATTCGGGGCTTGAAGCACTGGTGACCGTGCCGAAAGGCTTGCCGCTTGCGGGCACGCTGGTTGCGATCTCGGAGCGCGGCCTTGATGGTGACGGCAACATCAAGGCCTATCTGATCGGCGGGCCATCACCGGGATCGTTCGCGGTGCGGCGCACCGGTTCATACGATGTCAGCGATGCTGCGCTGTTGCCGGGCGGCGACCTGCTGCTACTGGAGCGCAAATTCGCGTGGCTCGGCGGCATCGGCATCCGCATTCGGCGCATCGCCATGGCGTCGATCGTTCCGGGCGCGACGGTCGACGGACCCTCGATCTTCGATGCCGATCTCGGCCAGGAGATCGACAATTTCGAGGGGCTTGACGTCCATATCACCGCCGAGGGCGATACCGTGCTGACGCTGGTGTCCGACGATAATTTTTCGGCGATCCAGCGCACGTTGCTGGTGCAGTTCACCCTGATCGAATGACCCGCCTCCGCTGGCACTTGCGCCGACGGTGGCTTATCTATCGCGAAGAGTCTTTTGTTTGAGCATGATCTTACCCGAAAATCGGTTCCCACTTGTCGGGATCATGCTCCCATCATCGCAGGCCACATGCTCATGAACTCCTATCCGCGCAACGTCTCCGCCGTCATCGATCCGGTGAAGCTCGATCGTCTCGCCGAAGTCGCCGTCAAGGTTGGCTTGCAGCTTCAGCCGGGGCAGGATGTGTTTCTCACCGCGCCGGCGAGCGCGTTGCCGCTGGTGCGGCGTATCGCCGAACACGCCTACAAGGCCGGCGCGGGGCTGGTGACGCCGCTGTTGTCGGACGAGGACATCACGCTGGCGCGCTATCGCTTCGCGCGCGACGACAGTTTTGACCGTGCGCCGAGCTGGCTCTACGAGGGCGTCGCGAAAGCCTTCGACAACAACACCGCGCGGCTCGCCATCGTCGGCGACGATCCGATGCTCTTGTCCGGCGAGGACGCCGCCAAGGTGGCGCGCGCCAGCAAGGCCAATGCGATGGCATATCAGCCGGCGCTGTCGCGGATCACCGGTTTCGACGTCAACTGGAATATCGTCGCCTATCCGGGTGCGTCGTGGGCCAAGCTGGTGTTTCCGAATGACGATGAGGAGACGGCGGTGGCGAAACTCGCCGACGCCATCTTCAAGGCGTCGCGGGTCGACAACGCCGATCCGATCGCGGCATGGACCGCGCACAACGCCGCGCTCAAGACCCGCACCGACTGGCTGAACGGCCAGCGCTTCCATGCGCTGCATTACAGCGGCCCCGGCACCGACCTCACCATCGGCCTCGCGGACGGCCACGAATGGGTCGGTGGCGCCTCGACCGCGAAAAACGGCATCGTCTGCAATCCGAACATCCCGACCGAAGAAGTCTTCACCACGCCGCATGCTCAGCGTGTCGAGGGCCGGGTGCGCAGCACCAAGCCGCTGTCCTATCAGGGCACCCTGATCGAGGACATCGCGGTGCGGTTCGAGGGCGGCCGCATTGTCGAGGCCACCGCCTCGCGCGGTGCCGAGGTGCTCAACAAGGTGCTCGATACCGACGAGGGCGCGCGGCGGCTCGGCGAGGTGGCGCTGGTGCCGCATTCGTCGCCGATCTCTGCCAGTAACATCCTGTTTTATAACACACTTTTCGACGAAAATGCCTCCTGCCACATCGCGCTCGGCCAGTGCTATTCGAAGTGCTTCGTCGGCGGCGACAAGCTGACGCCGGAGCAGATCGCGGCGCAGGGCGGCAACAAGAGCTTCATCCACATCGACTGGATGATCGGCTCCGACCAGATCGACATCGACGGCGTCCACGCCGATGGCCGTCGCGTCCCGGTGTTCCGCAAGGGCGAGTGGGCGGCCTGAACGGCCTCCCAGCACCGCGGATGCGGGCCCCAATATGCCCCCCCGAACGCCGGGAATTTAATCCGCGTTTAACCAAACTCCGCCTTAATAAAGCTCTCGTCGTGCTGTCGGATCACGGTGCCGGGAGCGTTGGGTTTGCGGCCGTTGGGGTCCTCAAAAGGGCCGCGAGACTAGGCGAACCCGGCGGAATTTGCTAAGCAGGACTTGAAGCTTGGTTCGGGGTCCGATTGGAACCAGACTGGAATCGGGGCATATGAAAGATCGGAACGGCAGGCAAGCCTCGCCCGCGCATGTGCGACGAGGGCTTTCCCGGCAAGACCGTGCGGGTGATATCCCGACGCGGCGATCGTCGGTGCCGCGCCATGAGTCGGTCGAAAAAGCCTTTGCAGAGCATCCGAAGCCGCGCCGGCTTTCGTCGCAGCACGCTTCATCACAACATCTTTCACCGCAGCATGTCGCGCCGGAGTACGCCGCTCCGAGGCAAGCCGCGCCGAAGCAGCAAGCCCGATCCCACAAAGCTCCGTCGCAGCACGCCGCGATGCCTCAGGCGCGTGTCGCTCGCGCACCGGTGCGGCAAGCGCAACCGCGCAAGGCTCCGGCGCGAAAGTTTTCCGCGAAGGGTGTCGGGGCCACCGCGTTCGTTGGTGTCGCGCTGGCGTTCTTCGGTTTTGCTCTCGTCAATCAGTCCGATGCCGACGCCAATGTTGCCGGCACCCAGGCGGTCGCGGCCACCGAGGCCCCGCGCGCCGACAAGGCCGCGAGCACCTACGCCGCCGTGCTCGACCCGAGCTATTCGCTGGGCGCCAAGCCCTCGACCTTCTCCGGTGCCGCGCCACGCGGTGCGCGCCTGCAACTCGCCAGCCTGACCGTTCCGCAAGCGCCGCCGATCGCCGCACCGGTCGAGCCGATGCTGGCCGCCCCACAGGAGGCGGAAGCCGCTGCGGCGCCGCTGCCGTTGGCGCGCCCCGAGGTGCCGCTCGCCGTCGCCAACGTGCCACTGCCGATGCCGCGCCCGGCTGCCGCCACGCAGCAAGCCGCCAACACCAACGGCCCGTCACCGGCCGAGATCGCCCAGCCCAACAAGTCCGTTGCACTCGCGACGCCGCCCGCCGAAGAGGATTCGATCTTCAAGAAGCTGTTCGGTGCGTTCCAGGGCAAGGGCACGACGCTGGCCTTCGCTTCGCCCGACGGCGGCGTGCTGAGCGACGGCAGCAGCATCGTGCCGGGCAAATACGACCGCTACACCGCCGTCTACGACATCAGCGCCAAGACCGTCTACCTGCCGAACGGCCGCAAGCTGGAAGCCCATTCCGGCCTCGGCAGCCGCCTCGACGATCCGCGCTTCGTGCATGAGCGGATGCGCGGCGCAACCCCGCCGCATCTCTACGACCTGACGTGGCGCGAGAAGCTGTTCCATGGCGTGCGCGCCATCCGCCTGACGCCGGTGGGTGGCAACGGCAGCATCTACGGCCGCACCGGGTTGCTGGCGCACACCTACATGCTCGGCCCCAACGGCGATTCCAACGGCTGCGTCTCGTTCAAGGATTACAACGCTTTCACCAAGGCGTTCGAGAGTGGCCAGATCAAGCGCCTCGCCGTCGTCGCCAAGCTCTGAGCTGAACTCCGCAAATTCCGTCTTGCGATAAAGCCATAGCGTTTTTAAGCGAAGTGGGTACCGGTTCGCGTTGAGAAAACGCGTCAAAATAAAAGGCTCTGGCCGTTGCCGCGACCATGCCGCTGGATTCCGCATGGCTTGCGGCCGCGCCCTGAGGCGCCGGCCTCTGGACGCCACCCCCGCAACGTCGTAGCCAGAACACGCGCCGGCATCGCCGTCGGTGAAAAAGCGGAGCGGATTGCGTGGCGGAACAACGATCGTCGGACCTCATCGCGGACGTCGAAAAGGGACTTGCGGGCGCGGGCTACATCGCCAGTCGGCAGATCGCCACCGCCGTCTATCTGGCGCAGCAGATCGAGAAGCCGATTCTGGTTGAAGGCCCCGCTGGTGTCGGCAAGACCGAGTTGGCGAAAGCGATCGCGGCGTGGCGCGGGCAGAGCATGATCCGCCTGCAATGTTACGAGGGCCTCGACGAAGCCAAGGCGCTCTATGAGTGGAAATACGCCAAGCAGCTTCTCTATACGCAGATCCTGAAAGACAAGCTCGGCGAGGTGCTGGGCGGCGCGGAGACCCTGGCGCAGGCGCTGCACCAGCTTCACACGTTCGGCGACGTGTTCTTCTCCAAGGAATTCGTCGAGCCCCGCCCGCTGTTGCAGGCGCTGGAGCAACCGGCGGGCTGCGTGCTGTTGATCGACGAAATCGACAAGTCGGATGCCGAGTTTGAATCGCTGCTCCTCGAAATCCTGTCCGACTTCCAGATCACCATTCCCGAACTCGGCACCATCTCGGCGGTGGTGCCGCCGACCGTAATCCTCACCTCGAACGGCGAGCGCGATCTCGGCGACGCCTTGAAGCGACGCTGCCTGCATCTGCATATCGGCTTCCCCGAGCAGCGGCTCGAGGAGCGCATCGTCGAAAGCCGCGTGCCGGGCATCGCGCAATCGCTGCGCCGGCAACTGGTGGGCTTCATCAACGACCTGCGTACACTCGATCTGAAGAAGCTGCCGTCGGTCAGCGAGACCATCGACTGGGCGCGCGTGCTGGTGCTGTTGCAGGCCTCCGAACTGGAGCCGGAGATGGTGAAGGATACGCTCAACGTGCTGTTGAAGTACGAGGCCGATATCGAGGCGGCGCTGCCGGAAGTCTCCGGCTTCGTCGCCCGCGCCGGCCGGCAGGGCGTGTTCGGGTAGGCAGATGATGTTCGAGGCCATCAGGCATGCCGTCGTCCTGAGGTGCCATTGCGCAGCAATGGCCTCGAAGGGCGAAGGCCGTGGCCGTTCATCCTTCGAGGCTCGCAACTCGCGTTGCGCGCACCTCAGGATGACGGGACCACGCCTCGCGCGTTGGACCCGAAAACAATGAGGGAGAACCTGCATCGGTTCTTTCGGGCGGCGCGCGGCGTCGGCGTTCACGTCTCGCCTGCCGAAAGCATCGATGCGATGCGCGCGGTCGCGGTGGTCGGCTTCAGTGATCGCGACGTGTTGCGCAACACGCTGCTGCTGACGCTCGCCAAGTCCGAAGACGAAAAGCGCGCACTGAACGATTGCTTCGATCTGTTCTTCGAGACGCCCGAGATCGCGGAGGCGAACCCGCCGCAAGCCGACGAGGCTGACGCGCAGAATAACGAGGCGGACGATGCGTCCTCGCCGGGCGAAATGCCGTCCGGCGGATCGCAACCCTCGGGCGGCGGCGGCGCGCCATCGGATTCGAATCTCGGTCAACTGGCGCAGATGTTGCTGTCGCAGGACCGCAACGCGCTGGCTGCCGCGATGGCCAATGCCGCGAGCGCGGCCTCGCTTTCCGACATCCGCTTCTTCACCCAGCGCGGCATCTTCACGACGCGGATGCTGGATGCGCTCGGCATCGCGCGGCTGCGCGATGATCTCGACCGGCTGACCGAGACCGATCCGGTGACCGCCGAACGGCTGGCGGCGGCGACCGATGCGCTGCGCGAAAGCGTGCGCGAGGCGGTGGCGCAGGCGCTGCTGCTCTACGGACGCGAGGAATCAGAAAACCTGCGCAACGAAATCTTGCGCAACGCGCCGCTGTCGCGGATCGAGCCGCGACAGGTCGAGGCGATGCGCGCGCTGATCCGCCGGATCGCGCGGCGCTTGCGCGAGCGCTACAGCAAGCCGCGCAAACGCCAGCGCCGCGGTCATCTCGACGTACGCCGCACGCTTCGGCGCAATGCGGCGTGGGGCGGCGTGCCGTTCCTCACCGCATGGAAGCGCAAGCATCGCGACAAGCCGAAGATCGTCGCGTTGTGCGACGTCTCAGGATCGGTGGCGCGGGTGTCGGATTTCTTCCTGCTGCTGATCCACAGTCTGCACGAAGTCGTGTCCGACGTGCGCTCCTTCGCCTTCTCCGGTCATCTGATCGAAGTCAGCGACATTCTGGAAAAGATGCCGCCGGAAGAGGCGATGCGCGAGATCATGGCCAAGGTCGGCTTCGGTTCGTCGGACTACGGTACTTCGCTGGAGAACTTCGAGAAGGAGTGGCTGTCGACGGTGACGCCGCAGACGACCGTGATTGTGCTCGGCGATGCGCGCACCAACAATCTCGATCCGCGCGCGGATATTCTCCGCACCATCGGCGAGCGCGCCAAGCGGCTGGTCTGGCTCAATCCGGAAAACCGCATGGCGTGGGGTTTTGGCGATTCCGAGATGACGCGCTATTCGACCTTCTGCACGGTGGTGCGCCAATGCGCCACCGCGCAACAGCTTGAACGCGCGGTGTCAGATATCGTGGCGAGTTATCAGTGATACTAATCAAACCAAATACCAGTGCGTCATGCGCGGGCTTGACCCGCGCATCCATCGATTCAAAAAAGATGGATGGCCGGATCAAGTCCGGCCATGACGTCTGAAGATAAGCGAGGACACATGATCGAGGCAGTGATTTTTGATTTCGGCGGCGTTGTTACGTCGTCGCCATTCGATGCGTTCACGCGGTTCGAGACGGAACGCGGGCTGCCCACCGATATCATCCGCCGCACCAACGCGGCCAATCATCTGGAAAATGCCTGGGCGAAGTTCGAGCGCGCAGAAGTCGATCTCGATGTCTTCGACGAACTGTTCGCGGCGGAATCGCGGGCGCTCGGCGCCGAGGTGCGCGGCCGCGATGTACTGCCGTTGTTGTCCGGCGATCTGCGGCCCGAGATGGTCGAGGCGCTGCGCCGCATCAAGGCGCGCTTCAAGACCGGCTGCATCACCAACAACCTGCCAAACAATGCCATCAGAAATGCCAACGGACGCTCGATCTATGTCGCGGAAGTGATGGCGCTGTTCGATCACGTCATTGAGTCGGCGAAGATCGGGCTTCGCAAGCCCGATCCGCGCATCTACCAGATGATGGTGGCGGCGCTCGGCGTCGATCCGAAAAATTGTGTCTATCTCGACGATCTCGGCGTCAACCTGAAGCCGGCGCGCGACATGGGCATGACCACCATCAAGGTGTTGAGCGGCGCGCAAGCCATCGCCGACCTCGAAGCCGCCACCGGCCTGACGCTGCGAGACAGTGCCGCGGCGTCATAAGCCACTCTCATAAGCCGGAGTCGTCCCCGCGCAGGCGGGGACCCATTACCCCTGGCTTTGCTTATGATTAGAGGCATGAGCAACGAGCACTTTCCGCATCATTGCAGTGCGGAGTCTGGGTCCCCGCCGGCGCGGGGATGACGATTTTCGTGTGGCAAATCTGCATGCCACAAAAGTCTGCGCGCAAAACCAATGTCATTCTGACATTCAGGATGATGCCGTCGCAAATCAGCCCATCGTGCTCTAGCTATTGCCGCTGCCGCCGATCACGGCGCGGACGGTGTCATCCGGGCCGAAATCCTCGGCACCGTCGACATAGAGCAATGCGCTCAGCTTGGTGCGCGCGCGGTTGACGCGGCTCTTGATGGTGCCGACGGCGCAGCCGCAGATCGCGGCGGCGTCTTCGTAGGAGAAGCCTGAGGCGCCGACCAGGATGAGCGCTTCACGCTGATCCTGCGGCAGCTTGTCGAGCGCAGCGCGAAATTCCTCGAATTCGAGATGCGCGTTCTGGCCCGGCTGCGATTTCAGCGTTTTGGCGTAGTTGCCTTCGGCATCTTCCACCTCGCGCCGCCGCTTGCGATAGTCGGAGCGGAACAGGTTACGCAAAATGGTGAACAACCATGCCGGCAAATTGGAGCCGGGTTGAAACGAGTCGATGTTGGCAAGCGCGCGCAACAGCGTCTCCTGCACCAAGTCGTCCGCGCGGTCGCCGTTGCCGCTCAGCGAAATCGCAAAAGCGCGCAAACTGGGGACCGACGCCAAGATGTCGTCGCGAAGCTCATTTGTGAGAGGCATTAGTCCCTCCCGTCTTTGTTGGCCGCCAGATTCGCATCCGCTGGGGTATCGAGCTTACGAATCAGGTCGGCAAAACGATCAGGAACGCCTTGGCGCACGACCTCGTCATACATCGCGCGAAGCTGATGTCCGATGCGGGATTGAATCTCCGCGTTCAGGCCACCCTGCTTGCCCGGCTTCTTCACTTCTGTCATGGGTTTGTTCCGAATGTCCCAAACATCTAAGTCTTTCGAATGTCGAAAGAATTTCGCCGGCAGAGCCGCCGATCGCTACGGTTCACGACGAGGTAATGCCGAACATGTTGGAAAGTTCCGGGTTGTCGTGGAACTTTTATGGCGCTGACACGTAAATAGCGGGCCAGCGGCGCGAAGGCGCCGGCTGGCGTTTGCGAACCCACACAAGGATGGAATGGGGATGTCCCGATCACAGCTCGTTGCTGAGAATTTGCCGCTGCTGCGGCGCTACTCTCGTGCTTTGACAGGGAGCCAGGCATCGGGGGATGCCTATGTCGGCGCCATGCTGGAAGCGCTGCTGGAAGACCAGTCTTTGCTGAATGAAGAGCACGGCGCCCGCGCCGGCTTGTTCCGGCTGTTCACGCAGATCTGGAATTCGGTCGCGGTGAACGGCGACAGCGCTCCTGCGGTGAACGCGTCCGAGCACCGGCTGGCCAACATCACGCCGCTGCCGCGGCAGGCGTTCCTGTTGCTGTCGCTGGAGGGCTTCTCGGAAGAAGAGGTCGCCTTCATTCTTCAGATCGACGTCGCCGACGTTCGCAAGCTGGCGGACGAAGCCGGCCAGGAGCTGGCGGCGGAGATCGCGACGGACGTTCTTATCATCGAGGACGAGACCTTCATCGCGATGGATATCGAGAGTCTGGTGAAGAAGCTCGGCCACAACGTCATCGGCGTGGCGCGGACTCACGCGGATGCGCTGGCATTGGCCAAGACCAAGCAGCCGGGCCTGATCCTCGCCGATATCCAACTCGCGGATGGCTCTTCCGGACTGGATGCGGTCAACGATCTGTTGAAGACGTTCGAGGTGCCGGTGGTGTTCATCACCGCCTATCCGGAGCGCTTCCTGACCGGCGAGCGTCCCGAACCGGCGTTCCTGATCTCAAAACCGTTCCAGCCGGCGATGGTGTCGGCGGTGGCGAGCCAGGCGCTGTTTTTCCAGCGCAACTCTCGCAACCGGATGCCGCGCGCCGCGGCGTCCTGAGAGC
>JAFKKL010000172.1 GCA_017305595.1 Hyphomicrobiales bacterium
TGTTCTCGGCACCATCTGCGGCATCGAGCTTGAACACGGCAAGGTTTGGGCCCCAACCGATAAAAGCGTCGCAGCGCCCGGACGTATAGGCGGCCTGCGCCTCTTCCTGCTTTTCGAACTGAATCAGATCATACTTGATGCCAAGCCCGGTCAGATAGTCTGATGCGTGCCTGATCGTTGACGTGCCTGACTCGCCGCAAATCGTTGCGCCAGCTAGTTCGGAAGCTTTGGTAATACCGGCCTTCTTGTGCACGATGAATTGCGTGCCGCCGAAGAAATAAGGACGAGTAAACTGCAACTTCAGATCGGTATCGCGCGACATCGTCCATTCGGATAGCTTCACGCTGGCATCGATATCGCCAGATTGCAGTGCAGGAAATCGCTGCGCCCAACCGAGGGGAATGATCTTGACCTTGTCTGGGGATCCCAGAATCATCGTTCCGAGAGCCCGGCAGAGCTCGATATCAAAGCCTTTCCAGTTTCCTTTGTCGTCGACCTCGGCAAAGCCACGATAGCTTCCATTGTGCCCCGGACATAGCAATTGCCCTCGATCGAGAATCGTCTTGAGCGTCTTGCCGGGCTCGTTCTTTGCCGCGGATGCCTGAATGGAGGCTCCAACTTGCAGTCCCAACAGGACTGCGACGCTGAGAATGGTTGATGTAATTTTCATTGTTACGCTCCCCTCGATTTTGTCTTTTAGATTGTGAAACTCAGTGGCTCATCGCATTGCCTGTAGCTCGGTTCGGTCGATCGGACTGCATGTCTCGCGTACCAACAATCTTGCGAAGAAATTTCCTGCGGCGCGCTTTTCGCAGCACTCGATCCAATCCAGTAAAATAGCGGACACGATCTTCCTGGAGTGAATGCCGCTGCGAGCCACCGAACGTCTGCTCAGCCCAGTTCTTTGCCGCCGCAATATCAGCGCGCATCTGAATTTCATCCGGCAACGGCAACCGATCCTTTTCGACCGCCACGATCCATTTCGCCTGGCGCTCCAGCGCGTGGTTGATCGGCGTATCGACGTTGATCATCCCGACGAAATAGAGACCGGGACGCCCGGGCGCGACGATCCGCTTGTAGAGATCGAGGTGCCCGGCTTCCTTATGCACGAGGGAATCCTCCATGAACGGGAATTCCTTGATGAAGCCAGTCGCAGCGATAATGGTATCGAATTCCTCGCGGACGCCATCGACGAACTCGATCGTCCGCCCCTCGACCTTCTTGATGCCCTGACGAACCAGAACGCGTTCGAACATGATATCCTGGACGATTGTCGAACTGATCGTGGGCTGGATACGGTGAGAGGGGGTCTTGAACCCCAACTTCACCATGTCTCCGTGCACGGCGCGGACGAGCTTGTTGATCGCCCACTTTCTAATCGGAGCCGGCACGAACTTCTTTTGGAAGATGTCCATGACATCGAACATTTCCCGCCCATTCAAAATGTGCGGCATAATGAAGACCGGCGAACGTGCAACCAGCGTCACCCCTGACGTGATCGTGCAGATATCGCTTGCGACATCCACCGCGCTGTTGGCCGCCCCGATGATGCAGACCTTTTTCCCCTGGAAAATTTCGGGAATGCGATAGTCCGCGGAGTGAACGTATTCACCGGTAAAGTTGTCCTTGATCTCACTCGCATGGAGCGGCCGCGTATAGGGGCCGCTACAGACGATCACGATATCGAAGGTCTCGGCGCTTCCATCCGCGGCTTTGATCGACCACTTTCTTGCTCCTGCACCCGATGACTGTTGGCGGATCGCAGTAACTTCGGATTTCAAGCGGATGTGCGGATAGAGATCGAAATGCTCGGCATAGGATTGCAGGTAGCGGGCCATGTCGTGGTGGCTCGGAATTCGCTGAACGCTGGGATCAAACGGCCACCCTTCGAACGCAGTCAGTTTCTTCGACGTGTTGATATGCAGGTTGCGATAGATAAAATTCCGCCCGTTGTCGTTGTCGAAAACCCACGTGCCTCCAACGACGGACCCGATTTCATAGACGGTTACGTCAAAGCCGGCTTCCTTCATGGTCTTTGCACTGACGAGTCCTGCAGGACCTGCGCCAATGATTGCAACGCGCCGCTTGTTGTTTTGAATTTGCTCCATGCGCCCTTGACCTGATTTCCTCGGCGCAAAGCTAGCGAAATCGGTTCAGACGGCAATTCAGTTCTTCGACGTCGAACCGTTCAGCTTTTCTTATCCATTCAGGCCCGCAGGTTTGAATGCCAATAGGTCACACTGTCTCCGGACGCAGTGATCGCTACAGATGAATGATGGGAGTGATCTATCTCAGGGCGTAAGCGCCGGCGCTGGTAGCGAAACCTCACTGACCAATCAGACCGTCCGAGAGTCCCCCAATCTCAGGCTTTGCCCTAGCGCGGCGGTTCGAACCGCGGCATCTTGACCAGGAGTTGGCGGCGGAGAATGCCACGAGCCGCTTGCTTCGCTGTGAGGCACTTGCATTTCAAGAAATTTATGTGTTCACTTCGAACGTCATTCAACCATCTAGTTGATATTGTGAATACTTTTCCATCTTCACGACTTTAAGATCGGCTAACGTCTTTTGTAGATAGCCAAAAAGCACTTTCAGATTTATCATTTCGGAATGTTGGATTTGGAAGCTCTTCGAACATTCGTCACCGTGGTTGAGCAGGGATCATTCGCGGCAGCAGCGGGCCGCGTTTATCGGAGCCAGCCTGCAGTCACGCAGCGCATCCAGCGCCTCGAAGCAAGCATCGGCCGGCCGCTGTTTCGAAAAGTGGGACGCGTCAAGCAGCTCACCGAGGATGGCGTCACCCTGCTGGATTACGCCCGTCGCATCATGGCGCTTCACGATGCAGCGTGCGCGTCGCTTCTCGGTGATCGCCTCTCTGGCGAGATTCGCCTTGGTGCGCCCGATGACGCAACTGAGACGATCGTTCCTGATCTTTTGCGACAGATATCGACATCCTTCCCAGATGTGCGTGTCGTTATCCACGTCGCCCGAAGCGCGTTCCTGATGCAGTCGCTTCAGCAAGGGCAGATCGATATGGCGGTTTCCACCCGCGATGATTCGTCACATGCGCGCATTTGTGTCCGCACCGCGCCGACGGTCTGGTTGTCGGCGACAAGCTTCAAATTTTCCCGCGGAGAGCCTGTTCCATTGGTGTGCCACGACGAACCAAGTCTTTACCGGGCTCTTGCTATCGATGCCCTGACCAAGGCGGAGATACCGAAGCGGATAAGCCATATCTCCGGTTCGCTCTCGGGCATCCGCGCGGCGGTGCGCGCCGGCCTCGGCATTACCGCGAGAACCGTCGAGATGCTGGAGCCGTCACTTCGCGTTCTCGGCACGACGGAAGGTCTGCCACCCCTCCCTGACGTCAACTTCTATCTGTATCTGTCGGGCGCGAAGCCGCATCCCACCGCCAAGCGGCTGTTTGACAGTATCGAGAGGTCATTTGGCTTCAAGAACTAGCTCACAGAAGCAAGACACGGAGGGAGCCGGCCATCGTCTCCCGCGGCCGACAATAATATAGAGTCCGGCGGTTTAATCCTCGGTCAGATTCAAACCGCTTCCGCCCGCGACGAGACATGTATCCTCGTAGGCGATCGCGTAACCCTCACCGGGCCACTGATACTCGCAGCAGGCGATCATCCCTTCTTGAAGCGTATTCGTTTCGGTACGGGTAAACTTGAGATGCGCGAGGTTGTTGCGGCCCAGCAGATGGCCGACATCGCGTTCGTATGAATCCGGTGTTTTCCCGATATCGTGGTAGATCGGATTCGATTTCAGGTCGGGGCCTGCGTCGCTGATGATGCGCGTCGCCAGTGCGTGAATATCTCGGCCGCTGGCACCCGGCGCACACGCCGGGACCAACCGGGTTCGGATCGCGCTTTGGAATGTATCAAGGATCGCCTGGTCGCTTTCCTCGAAGCACAAGGTTCTGGCGATGTCGGAGCAGCCAAGCATCATTCCCTCAGGCGACATCATCAGACAACCGGCATCGATCTTCAGGGTTCGCGCCGCCTTTGTCACCGGATAGTGCGCAGGATTCGACGGAAACATCGTTCGCGCCCCGGAATGAAAATTGGTCAGGGTTCGCGCGACACGGAAATCCGGCGCGAATTCCTGAAAGAAACTACGCAGAGCCGAAAGATAGACGTCAAACGCATCTAGCTCCGTGATGAGTTTTTCGTCTAAGACGGCATTCCGCGCGAAATCGAGGGCTTGGTTCATCGCATGGCGCGACGCCCTTGTCGTTACGACATATGCGCCGAGATCTGGCAACGTCAATCGATCACGCCAAACCCGCAGCAGGAAATCTCCCGGCACCATCGCGCGTCGACTCAGGCCGAGCGAAGAGACGAGCCACGTCTCGAGATCGTCCTCCTCCAGCGCAATATTACCGGATGGAACCAACGCGTTCAGGGCATCGGCTATATCGTCAAAAATGGCCGCGCCATCGATCCGGCCGCTCTCGATGAGGTGAAGTCCACCGCCCTTCACATAGACGGCTGCCAACGGCCGACGCTTGCCGCGCATCGGCACGCCGGCCAGTTCCTGCACGTTGATGAGAGAGCTTGCGATAATTGCGTCGGCATCCGCGCCGCCCAACAGATCTTCGAGCAGATCGAAGCGCCGATCATCCTGATCGATGAGATAGGGACGAATCTGGTCGCGGAGCGAGGATCGATCGAGAAGCCGCCTGGCAATCTCATTGGAGCGGGGACGATGGCGAACCAAACGCTCCAGCGCGGTGCCCAACGCGATGGTGGTGACCGAGACCGTCCCCGGATTCGCCAAGGCTTCGAACGTCACATTCAAACGGTTGCGAAGACGTTTGGTAATGCCGACAGGAACGCGCGGGTCGAGAATGATCTCCGTCCGGCCGTCCGCTACATGGCCAATCGCATCTTCCAGAGAAGTATGAACGGTCGAACGCGGTTGCGCGAAGCTGAAGTAAGGCTGGTAGAACACTGGCTCGATATCAGGCGGAAGGCGGGCGGCCTCGACATTTCCGTGCTCGACATGCAGGAACAGCCCGAAGCGCCTGTCGCCGCGCTCCAGAATGAACGGTGTTACGGACTTGATATTATCAAACGCGCGAAGCGCCATGAGGAAGCGGTCCGGCAACGAACAGCCGAACTGATGCTCGATGTAGGACCAGTCTGAATGAAGATGCATCAAGGTGCTTCGTCCTCGAACGCGAACTGGTGATCCTTCGCCATACTGAGGTCGACCACCGTATCACACACCTGAATGTCCTGACGGATCGGCTCGATCACCATTCCATCGACAACAGGCGTCACGCAGGCCGTACAGATCGCTCCGTTGGCTCGAACGACGCAGCACGCGCACATGCCACGCCGGCATGACAAATAGTAGCCGATCGTGCTGTCCTTGGTCCGCGACAACAATTGCAAGGCGCTGCTGATGCTGGACAGCCCGACGTCAGGCAATTCGTAATCATATCGCCGCGTCGTTGCAGGATCCTGCGGGTCGTTACGAACCAGTGTGATTCGCATGATGCGTCACCCGTTGATGGCCATTGTGGAATAGTTCAGAACGCCGCGCTGCATGGTGATGATGCCATGACGCAGATAACGATCATCCGGCTCGGGAAAGTCGTCGCGATAATGCGCGCCGCGACTTTCCTGACGCTCGATCGCCGAAAGAACCATCGCTTCCACCGTCATCGCAGCGCTCCGCGCCTCCAGCGTGTCGATGACACGGCGGTTATAGGACGAATCGAAGACCAGGTTCGCGCAACTATTTTGCGCTTCCTCGACCACCGATCGGATTGCGTCCCGCGCCGCGTTCAGATCGTCCGATGACCGCACGACGTTCAAGCCGGCATTGGCGATCGACTGCGCCTTTTCCAGCAGTACGTAAGCATCGGCATTCGACCCTGATTTTTTCGGCTCGGGCGCCGCGAGGTCACGCAAGGTTTGCGGACCGACCACAGGCTCCGCTTTCGCGACTTCGGCGGCGGCACGTCCCGCGACCCGCCCTTGAACCAGAAACTGGGTACAGGCATTGCCCGACAACCGGTTGGCGCCATGTACACCGCCCGCGACTTCGCCGCAGGCGAACAGCCCGTGCAACGCGGTCTCGCATCGCTCATCGATGTGCACGCCGCCCATCATGAAATGCGCCGCCGGAGCAACCTCGACCGCGTAGCCTTGCTTGATGCGCGCAACCAGATCCTTGAAATCAAAGCCTTCCCAATGCCAATTGCCGCGAAGCAGCGGCTTGCCGTACCACTGCGGCAGGAAGTCGAGGATGTCCTGCGGCAGGTGCGCCCACGACATGAAGACCCCACCGCCCGGCCCGCCACGCCCCTCCTGCACCTCGCGCACGCAGGCCCGCGAGACAATGTCGCGGGTCGACATCTCCATGCGCTCGGCATCGTAGCGCGCCATGAAGCGCTCGCCGTACTTGTTCAAAAGCCAGGCGCGCGTCCCGCTTTGCGGCCCGATGATCCAGGGAAACTGGATGCCTCGCCACAGCGGCGGATTGACCAGACAGCACGGCAGAAATTGAATCATCTCCATGTCGATCAGCGCGGCACCGGCCTGCAGCGCCAGCGCGTAGCCGTCGCCGACCAGTTCTTCAGGAACGGTGCGGAACGGATGCACCATTCCTCCGCCACCGGCCGCAATAATCACGGCCCCCGCCGCAATCGTCCGTCGGACACCGGATCGCATGTCATAGCCGGAAACGCCGACGGCGCAGCCGTTCTCCCGCAGAATGTCGGTGACATAAAACTCGTCGCGGTACTTCACGCCTGCCGCCGAGGCCTTCTTCGACAGCAACTGAAGCATCTGCATCCCCGAGACGAGAACCCCGCGCGGAAAGCGATGGCCGGGCGCATGGCCGATCCCGACCACTTTCAATCCGGCCGCCATCAGCGAACTGACTTCCGATCCCACGTTGGACACCATCGCTTGCGCCAATCGCCGGTCGTTGAGATAGCCGCCGCCCTTCAGCGTATCCTCATAGAAGCGATCCTGACTGTCACCGCTTTTTCGAGAAAGCCCCAGATCGTGGATGGTGGCGCCGTCGACAGAGATATCGCCGGTGATGGTGGCGGTCGCGCCGGAGCGCCCGATCTGCCCTTTGGAGAGAACGAGGACGGAGCATCCGTGGGCGGCGGCTTCCTGTGCGGCGACCAGACCCGCAGCACCGCTCCCGATCACCACGACATCCACGCGTGGAATGCTGCCTGCCATGCTCATTACTCCGCCAGTCGCGCGCGCAGGTCGGCAAACAACTCGCGCGCATAGCCGCCCCGGTCCAATTGCCAAAGACTGTCATAGATCGATTCCGCCAGCGCGCTTGGGACCAGTTCAATGGCGCAATTCATGAACTTGTCGCGAAGTTCGATGTCGCTCAGCGGATCGCTTGGCATCCCACGCGCCGCCAGAACTTTGTGGTCGATGCGACGGCCGTCATGAAATTCAACCGTGATCGCCGCAGCTTCCGGATAGCGATCAACATCATCCGCCCCAACGATGTCGTCGGCGCGCAACATCGTCACCTTCGCCACTTCGGCACGGAGCTCCGGTGCCTTCAAAACCTCGTCTTTCAATTGGCGAACGCTGAATTCCCCGTACTTCAGAAGACAGCCGATGGCGAACGGCAGGCTGAATTGCGCCTCGGTCAGATTACTCGGATTCGAATATCGCAAATTCTCGGCGACCAGCGGTGAGACCCGACAGGTCACCGTCTTCACATCCTGCGCCTTGAAGTGGTGCCGCCCAAGAAGCTCCTGAACCGCCTGACATGCGGCCTGCGTGCCGGAGCAGGCGGGATAGGCCTTGAAAGCAATTCCGGAGTCGCGCAGCCCATAATACTGACCGATCTGCGACATTTTTTGACGATCCAGCACGCCACGATTGAATACCGCCGCGAGCCCGATGGGATGTTCGATCGCGGACAACGGCCCGCTTGCGCCAGCCCGCGCCAATAGCGCGGCGCGCACCCCCGCCTGCGCCGCGGTGCCCGCGCCGATCGGATTCGTGTCGGTGCCGAGCAGCGTCCGCGTGCCGAAGGTCAGGCTGATCGCAATCGCCATGGCATGCGCACTTCGGGCTTCGCCGAGATCCAGCGCTCGCGCGGCACCGGCCGCAGCGCCGATCGAGCCCAGCGTCGCCGTCGTCCACCATCCTCCCCAGAACACATCGGTCAATGCGCGCCCCAGCGCGTAAGTGACTTCCGAGCCGGCGACGAAAGCAGCGAGAATATCCGCCGTTGTGGCATCGGCCTCTTCGGCACATGCAAGAACCGCGGGAAGGATGACGCAGGACGCGTGCAGAATGCCGTCGTAGCAGGTGTCGTCGAAATCCAGCACATGAGCCGCGACGCCATTCGCGAACGCCGCCCCGGTCGGCTTGCGTGACGTACCTCCGGTAAACATCGTCGCATGTCCCGGCTGGCAATCCTCTTCGATCATACGCGCGACACGCTGGCTCAGCGGCTTGTTCGCGCCAGCCATCATCACGCCGACCGTATCGACGATTGCGCGTGTCGCCGCATGCGTGACGTCAGCATCGAGCTGGGTGACGCTGAGATTTGCGCTCCAGCTTGCAAGGCATTGAATCAGAGCCTGCTCCGACACGTCCTTACGCTCCAGCCGCCGCTGCACGACCTCGATCAGATTGCCGTCCTTGCGCATAAGCAAGGATGCGGTTCTTCAGTCCGGGCCGGCTGGCACTGCGGGTCAATAGCGCCAGGTCTCTTTCGCTTTCATCGCGGCGGGACGCCTCGTTGAGCGCTCGCAACGTAACCGCATCGACCGAAATCGCCGGAAGGTTGCCGAGAACCGCATCGACCGAACCGCCGTCGTCGGGCACATGGCTGACGAGCCCCGCTGCAACAGCTTCCGCAAATGCGAACTCGATTCCTGTCGTGGTCCACAGTCGCGCTTTGTCCTCTCCGACGCGAACGGCCAGTCGCCGCGTTCCTAGCACCAGACCGAATCCGGCGCCCGGAAAGCGGAATCGGCATTCCGCTGGCGCGATCCGGACATCGCAGGCCGTGAAAAGATCGGCGCCTGCTCCCCATGTTCGCCCTGAACCGATGGCAACCGTACGCAGCCGCGTCCCCCAGAACATGCTCAGCAGCGTCTCGATCCGCACGAAACGATGCAGCAAATCACCGTCGCTTTGTTGCTCGATGCTTTCGAGATCGAACCCAGTGCAGAAGTGCCGTCCGGCGCCTCGTAGAACCACCGTATCAAGGCTCATATCGGACTCGGCCGCCGCGAGCGATTCAATCAGGGCTTCCACCAGCGCCGCGGACAAGGCGTTGCCGCGATGCGGGCGATTGAGTTCGATCTGCATCGTGGCGCCGGATAAGGTCACTCGAGCGAAACTGTCATCCGTCATGTCATCAACTACCCGATAAATATCCGCGACGCGGTTGCAACGTCACGGAGCAGGTCGTCCACATCTTCGAGCCCCGCGTGAAACCGAATGACGTGACCCTCGGGCGGCGTCGATGCCGTGCGAAGCGTCGCGGCGTTCTCCAGCCGTGCGAGGCTTTCGAAACCGCCCCACGACGAACCAATCCCGAACAGTCGAAGTGCATCGACGAACGCGATCGCCCGCTGCTCGTCGAACGCGGGCTTTAACTCTATGGAAAACAAGCCAGATGCACCGGCGAAGTCCCGCTGCCAAAGCGCAAATCCGTCATGATCAGAGCTTGCGGGATAGTAAGTCCGCTGCACGAACGGTTGCGTCTTGAACCAGTCGACCAACCGCGATGCGTGATCCGCATGCGCCTTCATGCGCACTGCGAGTGTTCGCAAGCCGCGCAACACCTGATAGGCATCATCGGGCGATACAGACACGCCGGTCAGCTCCGCCATGTCGTTGATCAACGGCCATGCCGCCTCATTCGCGACCACAGCCCCCAGCAGCACATCCGAGTGTCCGTTGAGATATTTTGTCGCCGAAACGACGGAGATATCGGCACCAAGCGCGAGCGGCTTGTAAAGCCAACCCGACGCCCAGGTATTGTCGACGGCAAGCCATGCCCCTGCGGCCTTCGCCAGCGACGCGATCCGGGGCAGATCGGCGACTTCGAACAGAACCGACCCCGGCACTTCGAGATAGATCAGCCGCGTGTTGGCGCGTAGCAGCGTCTCGACATCCGTGCCGTCAGCGCGACAGAAATCGAAATCGACGCCATGGCGCTTGAGCGCATTGGTCGCGAACTTCCGGACAGGGCCGTAGACACCGTCGCTAACGATAGCGTGATCGCCGGCCTTCAAGGTGGAGAGAAACACCAGCACATTGGCCGCGAGCCCGGACGACACAAGCCGCGCCCGGTATCCGTGCTCCATTTCCACCAGGGCATCTTCCAGATGGAAGCCGGTTTGGCTACCGCGCCGACCGTAGGCGCGGGTCCGCTCTCCCTTCGCGCGCGATGCTTCCACATCGCGCATCGCTTCGACGCTTCCGTAAAGATAGGTCGATGCCCGCTCGATGGACGGGTTCACCGCACAGCCATCGGACGACGCCCGCCCCATATGCACAAGACGGGATGAGCGGCCGACCTTGGGGGAGCAATCGTCGTTCATGCGCGCAACCTCACGCCCGTCCCGTACTCAGCTCGGCGACGACCTCCTGCGTATGCTCGCCGAGCGCTGGCGGGTGCCGATATATGTCAAACTGAAGACCCGAAATCTGGATAGGGCTCTTGAACGTGCTGGTCTGATGCCCGCCCGGTAGATCGATGGGCTGGACCCAGCCGTAATGAGCAACCTGCTCATCGGCCAGAGCTTGAGAATACGTATTGATCGGCGCGCACGGCACGCCGCAATCCCGCATCATCACCAGCCATGTTTCGGCAGGCTGCTTCATGAATTCGATTTCGAGAATCTCCCGGAGTTCTTCCTGATTCTGCGCCCGAAGCAGCGACGTCAGAAACCGCGGATCGTTCACAAGATCCGGATTGCCGACAACCTCGCAAGTCCGCCGGAATAGATCGTTGTTGCCGGCCGCCAGCACGAAATGGCCATCGCTGCATCGAAACGCTTGATACGGCGCGTTGCGAGGATGCGCCGAGCCGAGCTTCTTAGGGTCTTGGCCGCTGCCGAAATATTCGCTTACCTGAAGTGCTGCAATTCCCAGCATGACGCCGAGCATGGGCACATCGACATGTCCTCCCACGCCTTCCTTTTCGACACGCCGCACCATGGCCGCGACCGAATAAGCGGCGTAGAGGCCGGCGGCGAAGTCCGCCACCGGAACACCGCATTTCACCGGCGCGCCATTGGATTCGCCGGTCACGCTCATCACGCCCGCGACAGCCTGAAGCGTCACGTCGAAGCCGCCTTCCCGCGCTCGCGGCCCTTCCTGTCCGTAGGCCGAAATCGAGCAGTAGATCAATTTCGGCGCCAGCTTGCTGAGTTCGGCATAGCCCAGACCAAGCCTCGGCAGCACGCTCGGGCGGAAATTTTCCAGAACCACGTCCGATTGCAGACAGAGTTCGCGCGCGCGGGCGAGGTCGTGCTCATTCTTAAGATCGAGCACGACGGAGCGCTTATTTCTGTTCAATGACGCGAAGTTCTCCGAATAGCCGCCGGACAACGGCGGCCAGTTTCGCATGCCATCGCCGTCGGGAGACTCGATCTTGATAACATCGGCACCCATGTCCGCCAGCAGCATGCCGGCAAACGGGCCCGCAGCAATTTGACAAAACTCGACGACCT
>JAFKKL010000208.1 GCA_017305595.1 Hyphomicrobiales bacterium
CTGGCGCGGCAGTTTTGGCCGGATGCGGTTCAAGCCGCAGGAGGGGCTCGAGGTCGTCGCCACCGGCAAGCTCACCACCTATCCCGGCTCGTCGAAATACCAGATCGTCATCGATGCGCTGGAGCCCGCCGGCGTCGGCGCGCTGATGGCCTTGATGGAGGAGCGCAAGAAGAAGCTCGCCGCCGAGGGCCTGTTCGACGAGGCGCGCAAGCAGCTTCTGCCTTATCTGCCCGAGGTGATCGGCGTCGTCACCTCGCCCACCGGCGCGGTGATCCGCGACATCCTGCATCGCCTCGCCGACCGCTTTCCGCGCCATGTCGTGGTGTGGCCGGTGCGGGTGCAGGGCGAAGGCTCGGCGGAACAGATCGCCGCCGCGATCGACGGCTTCAATGCGCTGGAGGACGGCGGCAAAATTCCTAAGCCGGATTTGCTGATCGTCGCGCGCGGCGGCGGCTCGCTGGAAGACCTGTGGTCCTTCAACGAGGAAATCGTGGTGCGCGCCGCGGCGGAAAGCATGATCCCGCTGATCTCGGCGGTGGGTCACGAAACCGATGTGACACTGATCGACTATGTCTCCGACAAGCGCGCGCCGACGCCGACCGCCGCCGCCGAAATGGCGGTGCCGGTGCGCGCCGAACTGTTTGCGGAAATCGCCAATTACGGACGCCGCGCCATCCTGTGCTGGCAGCGCGAACAGGAGCATCGCCGCAGCGCGTTGCGCGGCCTCGCCCGCGCGCTGCCGTCCGCGTCCGACGTGCTGGCAATTCCGCGCCAGCGTCTCGATGCCGCGAGCGCCGCGCTACCGCGCGCGCTCACCGCGAATACGCAACTACATCACCGCCGCTTCACCCGCGCGGCCGGCGGACTGACGCTGAACGTCTTGCGCGCGCAGGTGGCGCAGGCGCGGCAGCAGACGACAACCTGCGGCATTCGCCTCGCCCATTGCGCCCGCGCCGTAACACGACAACGCCGCGACCGCTTCGAGGGACTGGCGCTGCGACTGAAGGCGGCGCGCATCGCCAGCGCGCAGGCGCATCGCGCCGCGCTGCTCCGTGACGGCGAACGCACGCAGCGCCTTGCGGAACGCGCGCGCCGCGCGCTCTCCACGCTGCTGCAACGCCAGCACGCCCGCGCCGACCACGCTGGGCAATTGCTGGCGGCCCTCTCCTACAAAAGCGTGCTGGCGCGCGGCTTCGCGCTGGTGCGGGATGAAGCCGGCCACGCGCTGCGCAACGCGGCGTCGGTTGCGCCCGGCATGCGGCTCGACCTCGAATTCGCCGACGGCCGCGTCGCGGCAATCGCCGACGGCGATCCGGCCGCGTCGCCACCCCGGCGCGAACCACCGAAGACGACTGCGAAGCCAGCCGCGAAGCGCCCCGCCAAGCCGTCGGATCAAGGCGATTTGTTTTAAGGTGTTGGAGTCGTCGCCCTGAGGTGCGAGCGAAGCGAGCCTCGAAGGGCGACGGCGATCCTTCGAGGGCGATGCTATCGCATCGCCACCTCAGGATGACGCCGTCGCGCACTCCCGCCACAGTCGGTTCCCCTGCAAACACCGCGAGCTATCCCCATCTATCCGGTATGTCGTCGCGGCCGTTCTGTGCTAAACGACAGCATTCCATCGACCGATTGCGCGGCCCTTGAAACGACCGCGAGGAGACTGACCGTGCTGAACAAATTCGGACCGTCGAGCCATGGCGAAGCCAGG
>JAFKKL010000209.1 GCA_017305595.1 Hyphomicrobiales bacterium
GTTGGTCGCGGTGCGCGCGATCAGGCCGGTGACGCAGATGCCGCCGAACAGCGGCGAAGCGATATTGGCAACGCCCTGCGCCACCAACTCGCAATTGGAACGGTGACGGCGCCCAGTCATGCCGTCGGCAACCACCGCCGACAACAGCGATTCAATCGCCGCTAGCAGCGCGAACGCGATCGCATCCGGCAGCACCGCCTGCATCTTCGCGAACGAAAACGCCGACAGCACCGGTGCCGGCAGCGTTTCCGGGATGCCGCCGAAGCGCGAGCCGATGGTTTCCACCGGCAACGCCAGCGCCCACGCCACCAGGGTCGCGACCACAACGCCAATGAGGATGCCGGGCCAGGTCGGCCGCAGTTTGCGCACGCTGACCATCACCGCGATGGCAAGCGCGGCCAGCGTGATGGCCCACAGGTTGACGGTGCCGGCGGCTTGCCACAGCACGATGAGCTTGGGCAGCAATTCACCCGGCTCGTGGCCTGACAGCTTGAGGCCGAACAGATCGTGCAACTGGCTGGCGAAGATGATGACGGCGATGCCCGCCGTGAAGCCGACTGTCACCGGATAGGGAATGAACTTGACATAAGTGCCGACGCGCAGAAGGCCGGCGGCAACGAGAAAGACGCCCGCCATCATGGTGGCGAGGATGACGCCGTCGACGCCGTGGCGCTCCACCGTCAGCGCCACCAGCACGATAAACGCGCCCGCCGGCCCACCAACCTGAAAGCGGCTGCCGCCCAGCAGCGAGACGAAGAAGCCGCCGATGATCGCGGTATAGAGCCCGCGATCCGGCGTCACGCCTGAGGCGATCGCGATTGCCATCGACAACGGCAAGGCAACGATGGCGACGGTGAGACCGGCGACGATGTCGGCGCGAAAGTCCTTCAGGCCGTAGCCTTCGCGCAGCACCGTGATTAGTTTTGGCGTGAACAATTCCGCAAAGCTGGCGCCGCGCGGCGACGCCCCGTTACCCGTCCTGGCCATCCGATGCTCCCGACCTCGCCTCACGCAAAGCGTCGCAAGCAGTCGGCCGGTCGATGGTCAGACGCGCGGCGGCGGTCCGGGTTGCTTCAGGCGCACCCCGCGCCCGCCGTCATCGCTCCGCACATGTTCACCGATGAGGTCCACGCCCGCGCGATTCAACGCATCGACCACCTTGGTCAGTGACTCGACGACGCCGCGCACATTTCCGTCGCTGGCTTCCATGCGCTGGATCGTCGGCAGCGAAACCCCTGCGAGTTCCGCCAGTGTCTTCTGATCTATGCCGAGCAGCGCCCGCGCCGCCCGCATCTGGAATGAGGTGATCAACGCCAGAATTCCATGCTGGAGAGTTATAATTGATGTATCATACAATGACAATGATGTAAAATACATCAGTCATCGAACCTTGGTTAGTGCTAGCTCATGGCACCCGCAACTTCCGAGCGGTTATGCAGGCGCAATTTGAAGCCGTCAAAGCTCTCGTACAATGCGAGATGGCCGGCAAACGAACTGGAAGTCGTACGATCCCAGTAATCCTCCACCCACTTTCTGTTATGTGGTGCACCACATAACCGCAACTATGCGCTGGCCATGATTATGCGGAGTCAGAGACGCTGGCGGGCGGGTTTTATGTCGTCATCACAGATACTTAGATAAATTGAGCGCGCGCGGTCGCTCCTCATAACTATGCTCCCTCACGATCGGGTCATGTTGTGAGGAG
>JAFKKL010000210.1 GCA_017305595.1 Hyphomicrobiales bacterium
GGCCGCACATCTATCCGCCGCGCGAGGATGGCGGCGAAACGCGCCAGTGCCCGACCTGCGGCACCGGCCGGCTGAATCTGAAGGCCGGCAAGTTCGGCGCCTTCGTCGGCTGCACCAACTATCCTGAATGCCGCTATACGCGTCCGCTCGCCGCCGATGGCGATGCCGGAGGCGACCGCATTCTTGGCAAGGACCCGGAAAGCGGGCTCGACGTCGCGGTAAAGTCGGGACGCTTCGGGCCGTATATCCAGTTGGGTGAAGCCAAGGATTACGAAGAGGGAGAGAAGCCGAAACGCGCCGGCATTCCAAAAGGCACCTCGCCCAGCGACATGGAATTCGAGCTTGCGGTGAAGCTGCTGTCGCTGCCGCGTGAAGTCGGCCGGCATCCGGAGGACGGCGAGCCGATCAAGGCCGGCATCGGCCGCTTCGGGCCTTATGTGCAACATCTGAAGACCTACGCCAGCTTGGAGGCCGGCGACGACGTCTTCAACATCGGCCTCAATCGCGCGGTGACGTTGATCGCGGAGAAGATCGCCAAAGGCCCCGGCCGCAGGCGGTTCGGCTCCGATCCGGGCAAGCCGCTCGGCGAGCATCCGTCGCTCGGCGCGGTCGCGGTGAAGAGCGGACGTTACGGCGCTTACGTCACCGCGGGCGGCGTCAACGCCACTATTCCGAGCGACAAGACGCAGGACTCGATCACGCTTGAAGAAGCCATCGCGCTGATCGACGAGCGTGCGGCGAAAGGTGGCGGCAAGACGAAACGGCCGGCGGCGAAGAAGGCGGCGAAAAAGTCTGCCGCCAAATCCGCCGACAGCACTGATGCACCAGCGAAGAAGGCGGCTGCAAAAAAGGCCGTCGCGAAAAAGCCCGCGGCAAAGAAGGCCGCGAGCAAAGCGCGTGCGCCAGTGAAAACGGTAAAAGCCTCCCCTGCCAAAGCGCCGAAAACGGCCGCAAAGAAAAGCGCCGGCAAGACCGGCAGGTAACAGGACCCATTGAGCAAACCACGCGATAGCCGATTTCCCGACCGCGACGCGATCATCGCATTCGTGCGCGGGTCGAAAAGCGAAGTCGGCACGCGCGAGATCGCGCGCGCGTTCGGATTGAAGAATGCCGACCGCGTCGAACTGAAGCAGATCCTGCGCACGCTCGCCGACGAAGGCGTGCTCGCCAAACGTGGCCGCAAGCTGCACGAAGCCGCGGCGCTGCCGCCTACCCTGCTCGCCGACGTCACCGGCCGTGACAGCGACGGCGAGTTGCTGGCGGCGCCGGCGGAATGGGACATCGAGACGCAAGGTACCGCGCCGAAAATCCGCATACGCCTGCCGCGCTATCCCAAGCCCGGCACCGCCGCCGGCATCGGTGATCGCGCGCTGCTGCACATCGAGCCCGACAGCAAGGACGAAGCGCACGCTTACATTGGCCGCGTGATCAAGATCATCGATCATGCCAAATCTCGCGTGCTCGGCATCTTCCACGCCCTTCCCGGCGGCGGCGGACGGCTGGTGCCGGTCGACAAGAAGCAGGCCGGGCGCGAACTCAACATCGCCAAGGCCGATACCGGCGGCGCGGAAGATGGCGACCTCATCAGCGTCGATCTGGTCCGCTCGCGCGGCTACGGCCTTGCATCGGGTCGCGTCAAGGAACGGCTCGGATCGCTGGCGACCGAAAAGGCCATCAGCCTGATCGCGATCCATGCGCATGACA
>JAFKKL010000173.1 GCA_017305595.1 Hyphomicrobiales bacterium
CGGCGAAGCACGCGCAGATCGGATTGATGCGCTGCCTCGCCAAGGAACTGGCGCCGCGCCGCATCCGCGTCAACACCATCCACCCCGGCCCGATCGACAACGGCTTTCAGCTTGCGGTGGAACAGGGGCTCGGCACCACGCTCGGCGTCGACGGCACGGCATTCTTCAACGACATGATTCCGCTCGGCCGCCACGGCACCGCCGAGGAGATCGCCCGCTCGGTGCTCTACCTCGCGAGCGACGACTCCAGTTTTACCACTGGCACCACGCTGATGGTCGACGGCGGCATGAGCGTGTGACGATGCTTACCGGAACAGCGTGTCGACATAAGCCGCGCCGATGCCGATCTTCTCGTAGTGCTCGCGACACATCGCGATGTAGTTGTGCACGTCGAAATAGCCGTCCGGCTCGCCGGCTTCGTCGAGCCAGATCAACGGCCCCTTGACCTGAAAGAACACCTTCATCGGCTGCTCATGATCGTAAGCCACCAACGTATGTCCCTCGCCCGGCGTCTCGTAGACGAAGTCGCCGGCGGTCGCGGTCCAGTCGTGCTCAAGATAGCCCCACTTGCCGGAAATAGTGTAGGCGAACACCTCATGCGGATGATAATGGCGGTTCACCAGCCCGGCCTTCTTCGCCATCAGGATGTCGCACCACTTGTTCTGCGACGGCGATATCCAGAGCGGGCGCGACGACACTGTCTCGGTGAACGGCACATAGTAGCGCTCGTCGTCGGTCGGCGCGTTGCTGAGGTAAACCTCGGGCTTCGCGTCCGGCTGAAACACCTTCGCGATCGGCTTCAGATCGCGCCAGAATTCGGTTTTCGCAACTTCAGGCATCATGGTCCTCCCAATCCTTTCGCCAAGGATAGAGAGGACCGCGCGCGGCAAAAATGGACAATCGCGAAAAAGAATTGCACTTTACTTGGCGCAACCGCGTAGGCGCAGGAGCAGCATATGGCCGCAAAAGCGTTGGATACGTCCGCACGATCGCTGCCTGAGGTCGAAGTCCAGATTCTCCGTAGCGAACTGACCAGCGGCGAATGGACGCTGCGGGATGCGCGCTACCATGGGTTCATCCTGCAAGCGGGGTCCGGCCGCTTCTGGCTCGACGGCAAGGAACTGGCGGTGACACCACCGTGCCTGTTGTGGTTTCCCGCGCATGCCAAGGCAACGCTGCGCTTCGAGGCCGGCTCGCGCGGCATGACGGTCGCGGTGTCGGAGATCGGTTTTGCGCGCGTGCTGTCGGGCAGCCCGAACGCCAATCAGGTGCGCGCCGCGCTGTCGCCGCCGGTGATCCGCGCCAAGCTCGATCACACCCAAGCGCGCCGCCTCGCGGAATCGCTTGACGTGCTGCTCGACGAAGCGCTGCACGAGCGGCCCGGCGCGCAGGAAGCGATGCGGCATCAACTCGCGCTGTTTCTGCTGGCGGCATGGCGATTGTCGGGGCCGGTGCTGCGCGAGTCGCAGCCGCTGCCGCGTACCATCGTGCACAAATTTCTTCATGCTGTCGAAGTGCACCTGCGCGATCACTGGAGCATCGCGCGCTATGCCGCCGAGGTCGGCGTTACCGCCGATCGCCTCAACGCGACCGTGCGCCGCGCCACCGGGCGCTCGCCGCTTTCGATCGTTCACGAGCGCATCATCGCCGAAGCCGATACGCTGCTGGATGATTCAAGCCTGAAGATCGCGGAAGTGGCGGAGTTGCTCGGCTTTCACGATCCGGCCTATTTCAGCCGCTTCTACAAACGCGAGACGGGCCGCCCGCCGAACAAGCAGCGCCTCGATGTTACCGCGCGTCAGGCCCGACAGACCAGTTCGTTCGCGGCATGGCCGTAAGGTGGTTCGTTAATTCAGGTTGAAATAACATCATCGTCATGGCCGGGCTTGTTCCGGCCATCCACGTCTTGGAATTTGTAATGCCATTAAGACGTGGATGCCCGGCATAAAGCCGGGCATGACGGACCAGGTTAGATATAGCATGCTCTGATCGCGCCACGCTCGTTACTTGATCACCTTGACGCCATTCCATTTCCCGGTCGACGCAAGGTTGAGCAGCACCGTTCGGCACAGCGCTTCGATCGACGACACCGCGCGCGTCACCGGGCGATCCGCCGGGCAGACCAGATTGACGCTGCGTTGCAGCTTCGGCTTGCCGATCCGCCATGCCAGCAGCCGCCCGCTCTGCACCTCGCGCGCGATGGAATTGAACGGAAGGATCGAGTACCCGGCGCCGATCTCGACCATGCTCTTGATGTTGGCATAGGAATCGACCTCGAACACCGTATTCAATTGCAGCGCATGATCGGCGGCTTCCTTTTCCAGCAGTGCGCGCAGGCCATGCGTGCTGCTCGGCAGCACCAGCGGTAATTTCGTCACCTGCTGGTAGGAACATTGCCCGGCACCCGGCGGCTCCACGCTCGCCGGCGGTTTCATCGGCCCGAGCAGCCACAACTCCTCGGACAACACCGGCAGCGAGGTCAGGGTGCGATCCGAGACCGACGTATAGAGCACCGCGAGATCGACCCGCGCCTCGCGAATCCATTCCAGCACGAAGCCGCTCATCGCTTCCGCGATCCGCAGCTTCACTTTCGGAAACCGCCGCTGCGCCTCGAGGATCAGCGGCACCGCCAGAATCTGGCTGATGGTGCCGGGCAGACCGAGACGCACTTCGCCCGAGGGTTCGGCCTCGTGCTCCTGAATTTCCTGCCGGGCGATCGAGAACTGATCGATGATGACGCGCGCATTGCGCACCAGTATCTCACCGGCTTCGGTCGCGACCACGCCTTGCGGACTGCGAAACAGCAGCGCACATCCCAACTCCGATTCCAGATTACGGACATGCAGGCTCAACGCGGGCTGGGCGACGTTGAGAAATTCAGCGGCCTTGGAAAACGAACCTTGCTCCACAATCGCAATGAAATATCGGAGCTGCCTGAGATCCATATAGATCCAACATAATGTGATCGCCCGAATAGCGCCGCCGCACTCTAAGGCATGGTGCCGCAAAGTGCGAAACGGTTTGCGTTTCCGGCCCGTGGGATCGGATCGAATCGCAAGCTAAGTGTCTGGAATTGATCATGTTCGCTAGTCCGAATCAAATTGATCCGGGTTCATCGCCGACAGGTCCACCGCGCATCTCGATACCGCGAAACGATCCGGCGACGTGAATTTCGACCGTCACGAACCGGTGTTCGGCCCCTTCGGGGCGAATTCCCGGCGCAGCGCCTCGCCGTGTTCGCCCGCGGCCGGCACGCGGCCGGCGGTGAGCGTCTCGCCATCCACCTTGACGCCGGGGGCCAGCAGGCGCACCGGGCCGGATGGCGTCTCGACATCGAGATAACGGTTCTGCGGATGTACCGCGAGGTCGTCCAGCGAACTGACCCGGCCATAGGCCAGACGCGCCGCGCTCAACACCTCGATCGCCTGCTCCCGCGTCATACCGAGAAAGATCGGCACGATCTCAGCATCGAGTGCCTCGCGGTTCTTGACCCGGTTGTCGTTGTTGCTGAAGCGGGAGTCGGTGATCAGATCGGGACGGCCGAGCACGTCGCGGCACAGGATCACCCATTCGCGCTCGTTCTGAATCGCGATCAGCACCGGCCGGCCGCCGCTGCATGTGAAAGCGCCGTAAGGCGCAATGGTCGGATGATGCAGGCCGAACTTGCCGGGCGTGATGCCGCCATAGGTGAACTGGAGATACGGCACGTTCATCCAGTCCGCCAGCGAATGGAACAATGACACCGCGATGTGCCGGCCTACGCCCGTCCTCTCGCGCGCATAAAGCGCCTGAAACACCGCCTGCGTCGCCGTCATGCCCGCCGAGATATCGCCGACCGAGACGCCGACGCGCACTGAACCGAATTCGTTGCCGGTGGTGCTGGCGAGGCCGCTCTCCGCCTGCACCAGAAGATCGTAGGCCTTCAACTCGCGCAGCGGTCCCTCATCGCCGTAACCGGTGATCGAGCAGGTGATCAGCCGAGGATGCATCTCCCGCAGTTTCGTCATCGAAAAGCCGAGCCGCTCGATGGCGCCCGGCGCGAGGTTCTGGATAAAAATATCTGCCCGCGCGATCATTTCGGAGAGAATGGCGCGCTCGCCTTCCTGCTTGAGATCGAGGCAGATCGATTCCTTGCCGCGATTAAGCCAGACGAAATAGGCGCTCTCGCCATGCACCAGATGATCGTAGTGCCGTGCGAAATCGCCTTCCGGCCGTTCGATCTTGATGACCCGCGCCCCGGCATCCGCCAGTTTGCACGAAAGATAAGTCGGGGCGACGGCCTGCTCGATGGAAACAACCAGCAATCCAGCAAGATCCGACGCCATTTACTTCTTACCTTCCGTCACAACCATGCGTCGCCTCATCGAGAGGCGCCGTCGCACCCGAGCTATTCGCGACGAATCCAAATAACACCATGACGGGCGGACTGTGACAGCCCCTTCCGCTCATGCGCGACACCCTGTCGCGACCTTCGGTGTCTATCGATGCATCGGCCACGATTTCGTTCCCGATTCCGATTGCAAACACCGCCAAAGCATCGTCATGACGCCGCCATAGTGGTCACCGCATCACGAACGGATTGGGGACGTCTTTGCCGTAGGACATCCAGACGCACTTGGTTTCCAGATACTCGTTAATCGCTTCCTGGCCGCTTTCCCGGCCGAGCCCGGAGTTCTTGAAGCCGCCGAACGGCGCCATGTAGCTCACCGCGCGATAGGTGTTGGTCCAGATCGATCCGGCCCGCAGCCGCTTCGCCGCCGTGAAGATGCGGCGCTGGTCGTTGGTCCACACGCCGGCGGCGAGGCCGTAAGCGGTGTCGTTGGCCATCGCATAGGCCTCGTCATCCTCGCGGAAGCGGATCACCGACAGCACCGGGCCGAACACTTCCTCCTGCGCAATCCGCATGGAGTTGGAGACGTTCGCGAACACCGTCGGCTCGATGAACCAGCCGTTGCCGCATTCCGGCCGGTCGGCGGGCTTGCCGCCCATCACGCAGTCCGCGCCCTCGTTGCGCGCCATCTCGATGCAGGACAGCACGCGCTGATATTGCGGCTGGGTGGTGACCGGCCCCACCTGCGTCGCCATGTCCATCGGGTCGCCCATCCGCGCGGTCTGCGCCAAGGCGGTGAACTTGTCGAGGAACTCGTTGTGGATGCTTTCGTGCACCAGCAACCGCGAACCGGCGATGCAGGTCTGCCCGGTGGCCGCGAAGATGCCGGAGACCACGCCTTTCACCGCGTTGTCGATGTCGGTGTCCGGAAACACCAGTTGCGCCGACTTGCCGCCGAGTTCGAGCGTCAGCCGCTTGAAAGTCTGGGCCGCGTTGCGCGCGATGTGGCGGCCAGAGTTCTCGCCGCCGGTGAAGGCGATCTTGTCGACGCCGGGATGCGTGGTCAGTGCTTCGCCGACATCGGCGCCGAAGCCGGTGACGACATTGACGACGCCGGCGGGGAAACCGGCTTCCTCAATGAGGCGCACGAATTCCAGCGTCGAGGCCGAGGTGAATTCCGATGGCTTGAGTACCACGGTGCAACCCGCCGCCAGCGCCGGCGCGAGCTTCCATGTCGTCAACAGCAGCGGCGAATTCCACGGCGTGATCGCCGCCACCACGCCGACCGGTTCGTGGCGGGTGTAAGTGAACATGTCGGCCTTGTCGATCGGCACCACCGCGCCCTCGATCTTGTCGGCCAGACCGCCGAAGTAATAGAACCACTGCGGGATGTAGCCGACCTGCCCGCGCATCTCGGCATAGAGCTTGCCGTTGTCCTGCACCTCGGTCGCGGCGAGATGATCGGCGTCGCGCAGGATCAGGTCGCCGAGCTTTCGCAGAAGCTGTCCGCGCTGCGAGGGATGCATATCGGCCCACGCGCCACTCTCCAGCGCCTTGCGCGCAGCCGACACCGCCTGATCGACGTCGCGCTGATCGCACTTCGGAATCCGCGCCCACGTCTTCGCCAGAAACGGATCGACGGACTCAAAGGTTTCACCGGATTCGGCGGACTTCCACTTGCCGCCGATGAAACACTGATAATCCTTGATGCCTTGCACGCGAGTCATGATGGTTTCCTTCCGGCACGTCTGTCTCAGTTGAACTCGATCACCTGACGGATGGCGCTGCCATCGTGCAAGCGATCGAACCCCTCGTTGATATCGTCGAGCTTGATGCGATGGGTCAGCAATTTTTCGACCGGCAACTTGCCGCGCATGTAGAGGCCGAGGAAGCGCGGAATGTCCCGCGAGGGCACGCCGGAGCCGAGATAGCTGCCCTTGATGGTCCGCTCCTCCGCGACCAGCGACACCGCCGGAAGCGTAAGCATCGCTTTCGGATTCGGCAGCCCCGCCGTCACCGTGGTGCCGCCGCGCCGCGTAATGGCGTAACTCGCTTCCAGCGCCTTCACCGAGCCCGCGAATTCCAGCGCGGCGTCGACGCCGCCGGAAGTCGCTTCCTTCACCTTGCCGACCAGATCGGGATCGTCGGCCTTGAAGGTGTGGGTCGCGCCGAGATCACGCGCGAGGTGGAGCTTCTGTTCCAGCCGATCGATGGCGATGATGGTCTCCGCGCCGTTGGCCGCCGCACCCAGCACCGCCGCGAGCCCTACGCCGCCGAGCCCCACAATCGCGGCCGTGCGACCGGGGCCAACATCGCCGCCGTTGAACACCGCGCCGGCACCGGTGAGCACCGCGCAGCCCATCAACGCCACGATATGCAGTGGCACGTCCTTGCGCACCTTGACCAGCGAACGGCGCGACACCGTGGCATACTCCGCGAAGCACGACACGCCGCAGTGATGATGAATGCGGTTGCCGCCCCGATGCAAACGGAACTCGCCGCTAAGCAGATCGCCCTTGCCGTTGTGCTCCGCGCCCGGCTCGCACAACGCGGGCCGCCCCTGCGAACACGGATTGCAATGGCCGCAACTCGGCACGAACACGCAGACGACATGATCGCCGCGCACGAGATCGTCGACGCCGGCGCCGACCTCCTCCACCACGCCGGCCGCTTCGTGGCCCAGCACCATCGGCACCGGACGCGGCCGGTCGCCATTGATCACCGACAGGTCCGAATGGCAAAGCCCCGCCGCCGCGATTTTAATCAGCACCTCGCCCCGGCCGGGGCCGTCGAGATCGATCTCCTGAACTTTCAAGGGCAGCGATTGCGCATAGGGCGCCTTATTGTCCATTTCCTCGAGAACGGCAGCCCTGATCTTCATCCATCACTCCCATTTTCAGGCACGCAACAACCCATCCCGCGAACGGCCGGGCACACCATTGGCAAATGGTGATCAACGTGCGTAGCGCGGTCGCTCAGTGAACCGCCGCGTACATGATCTTTTCTTCGGTCGCTTCTTCCATCGCGAATTCCTCGACCACGCGCCCTTGCCGCGAGACCAGAACACGATCCGCGAGGTTCATGACTTCGGGCAGGTAGGACGAGATCACCACGACGGCGAGGCCGGCATCAGCCAGCGAATTGATCACCTGATGCAGTTCGGCAATGGCGCCGACGTCGACGCCGCGCGTCGGCTCGTCGAAGATGATCAGCTTCGGCTTCTGCACCAGCGCACGGGCGATCACCACCTTCTGCTGGTTACCGCCGGACAGTTCGACCACGCGCGCGTCGCTGTTGATCGCCTTGACGTTCAGCTTGCCGGTCCATTCCTTCGCCAGCTCAACCATCTCGGAATAGCTAACAACCACGCCGTTCTTGTTGAGATCGGCGGACAGCAAGTTGAGATAGATGTTCTCGGCGATCGACTTGGTTTCGAAGAAACCCTCGATCTTGCGATCCTCGGTGACGTAGACAATGCCGTCCTGGACCGCCTTGCGCGGCACCCGGTAACGCACTGAGCGGCCCTCCAGCTTCACCTCGCCGCCGTGGAAGAAGTCGCGCTTCACCACGCCGGAAATGATCTTCGCGGTTTCGGTGCGACCCGAGCCGATCAAGCCGAAGATGCCGGTGATCTGGCCGCTGTACACCGAGAACGAGGTGTTGCGAACCATGCGACCCATCGACAGGTTCTGGACGCTGAGAATCTTCTGCCCGTAGGGGCGCGGTATGCGTTTCTGTGCATCCTTGCCGTAGAGTTCGCCGGACAGCGCGCGGCCGACCATGGCGTTGATGATCTTGTCGCGGTCGAAATTCTTCGCGAGGTCGGTGATGACGTGCTGGCCGTCGCGCAGCACGGTGATGCGATCTGAGATCGCCAGCGCCTCCTCCAGCGCGTGCGAGATGAAGATGATCGAGACGCCGTCCTTCTTCAGCCGGCGGATCAGCGCGAAGAAGTGATGCTTCTCTTCCGGCGTCAAGGTTGCGGTCGGCTCGTCGAAGATGATGACCTTGGCCTTGTGATGCACCGCGCGGGCGATTTCCACCATCTGCTTCTGCGCCGCGCCGAGCTGCGAGACAAACATGGTGGGATCGACGCCGAAGTTCAACGATTGCAAGAACTGCTGCGCCGAGATGTAGATGCCGCGCAGACGATTGAGGAACTTTTCGTTGCCGAGATAGAGATTCTGCGCCACCGTCAGCGACGGCACCAGGCTGGTTTCCTGAAACACCATGGCAATGCCCTTTTGCAGGGCTTCGGCCGGCGTCTTGAACGATTGCGGCTCGCCGTCGATGACGAGCTGGCCGGCCGTCACCTCGTAGACGCCCGCCATGATCTTGGTCAGCGTGGATTTTCCCGCGCCGTTCTCGCCGAGCAACGCGTGGACCTCGCCCGGCGCAAGATCGAAGGACACGTCCCGGAGCGCGGCGACGCCGTAAAACTCCTTGGTGACGTTTTTCATTTCGACGATCGGTCGCATCATTCGACTCGCACCTAGAGATTGATCGTGACGACTTCGTCGCCGCCCTTGCTGGTCAGCCACAGGCGCCCGCCGGATTCCACCGCCGAGGTGATGCCATGACGACGTCCGCCGGCGCGGCTATGCAGGCTGCGGATCGGCACGAAGTTCTCGTTCACTTCGACGACGAGACCATAGGAGCGTGTCGGTGCCCATGGCTTGAGGATACCCATCTGCTTCAGTGCGCCGCCCTGCATCGGCTCGTGAAACGACAGCCCGCTCTGCAACGCCGGTGCGATCCAGTTCTCGGGCGCGACCTCCGCCATCATCGCGCGACGATATTTCGGCTCGCGCAGGACGAATTCGATCAGCGGCGAACGCGGCGCGAACACGGTCAGCCAGTAGCCGCCGCGCGCTGCGCGCGAGAGACGCGCCGGATAGCCCGGCAGATCCTCGATCAGTTGCGCGCTCATCCGCCCGTCCGGCCCGAGTCGGATCAATCGCGTCGCCCAGCTTTCGCTGACGATGATGCTGCCGTCCTTGTCCGCCAGAACGCCGTTCGGGAAGGCGAGTTTGTTTGCGAGTTGCCTGACCTCGCCGGTCTTCAGATCGATCCGCAGCAGTTGACCGGCACGATGCTGCTCCAGCAGATCGCGCTGCCACGCGGAGAGCGGATTGTCGGTCGAGCCGATGCAGACCAGCAGCGTATCGTTGTTCGCGAACGCCAACGCCGTGACGCACGAATATTTTCCGCCGTCGCGCAACGCGATGATTGCCGGCTTGCCGTCGCGATCGAGAATGGTAATGCCGTGGTTCTCGCACGCCACCGCGATCAGCCCCGCGTCGGAGCAGGCCAGCGCCGTGACATCGCTTTGCAATGTCGCGAACGGCGACGGCTTGTCGCCGGCGAGCTTGAGCAATTGCGCCCCGCTCGACCACACCGGCGCGCCGTCGAGCAGCGCCAGATTATCCGGCGCGGTCACTGTGAAACCGGGCTGCGCCTCTTCCAGCAGGCTGTTCGGCTTCAGCGCGCCGTCGAGCGGCGGCACCGTCACCGACGCGGCACCGCGGCCGAGGAAACGTTCGAGCCAGCCTCCCATCGCGATGGTCATGAGCGCGCTCCCCAGTAGCTGCGGTAACCGCTCCAGGTCTTGTCCGCCCAGTCGCCGAGCTTGATGCGGCCGATGCGGTTGTTGGTGATGCCACCGAGATAAAGCCAGCCCTTGTGCTCGCGCATCGAGGTGATCATCGGGTGGTTGCTGGCGCCCTTATCCCACATCGATTCGACGATCTCGCCCTTGTCGTTGAAACGGATAACGCAGCCGATGTTGAGGTTCGGATAGAGCCACTGATCGGGTGCGATGCGCCGCGCCATGCGGCGGCGGAAGCTGGGCATCCGCAACGCGACATCGAGCGCCGGCGAACGCATCCCCATGATCGCGCACCAGTAGGTACCGTCAGAAGCACGGTTGATGTTGTCGGGATAGCCCGGAAGCTGATCGACCATCCGCTCCACCGTTCCGGCCTTCGGCCCGGCGATCCAGTAGCGGTTGATGCGGCAGCCCCAGCTTTCCGCGAACAGGATCGCCTGCCCGTCATGCGACAGGCAGACGCCGTTCGGGAACACCAGCTTGCGGACGGCGGTATGCGTCTTGCCGGTGTTGGGGTCGTAGCAGATGATGCGGCCGTTGCCGCGGCTCTCCAGTGCGTCCACCGGCCAGTCGTGCATCTCGTAGCGGATCGTGGCTTCGCTGAAATAGACCTTGCCGTCCGGCGCAATGTCGAGGTCGTCGGCGAGACGCAGACGGGAATCGTCCACCACCGAGAACGCCGAGCGGTTGGTCTCATCCGTCACCTTGATGACGTTGCGCTCGCGGTCGATCTTGTAGAGGCCCATGCCACCGACGCACACCAGAAGGTCACCGGCCTTGTCGAACGCCATGCCGAGCGGCGAACCGCCGATGTGGGCGTAGACTTCCCACTCCTTGTAGTGCGGCGGCGAGAAGCGGACGATGTCGCCGTGGCGGGTGCCGCAATAGAGATAGTCGTTCTCGTCGAGGATGACGTCTTCCGGTGATTCTACCTCATCGAGGCCGATGATCTCGACCTCCCTCAGCCGGTCGTTCAGCGCCAGCGTGCCACCCTTCTCCGCATCGGTCGGGCGCGGCGTCGGCAATTCCACCAGCGTCGGCGAAACGTAGACTTTCGACAGCAGCTTGTCGCGGTTCTTCAGCCAGCGCACGTCGATGAACACCGCCAGCAACAAGGTGAGGCCCAGCACCATCGGGCCGGAGCCGCTGTTCATGCCGATGCGCAGCACGCCGTTGGTCATCACCTGCACGATCACCGCGCCGATCAGCGCCTTGACCACCGAGCCGCGACCGCCGCCGAGGCTGTTGCCGCCGAGCACCGCCGCCGTCAGCGCCGCGATTTCGAGGCCCATGCCGGTGTCGGTGCCGGCACCGCCGAGCCGCGCCGCATAGAGCACGCCGGACAGGCCGCACAACATGCCGGAGATGGTGTAGGCGGCACAGACGGTGCCGCGCACCGACAGGCCGATGTTATGGGCGGAGCGGCGCGAGCCGCCGATCGCCATCGCGCGCCAGCCGGGCCGGCTGCGCGTCAAGAGGATATGGCCGATCAGTGCGACGACAACCAGAATGATGAAGCTGGACGGCACGCCGCCGACGCCGCCGAGTCCGATCATGTCCCAGACGCTGGAGTCGTAGAAGCTCACCGACATCGCCTTGGAATA
>JAFKKL010000174.1 GCA_017305595.1 Hyphomicrobiales bacterium
GCCCTCGCCGCCGACAACCTTGGCCATGATGATGGCGAAGGCCGCGCCTTCCGCGCCGGTGATCAGCCACTTGTCGCCGTCGATCACCCATTCGTTGCCGTCACGTCGCGCCGTGGTCTGCATCTGGCCCGGATCGGAGCCGGCGCCGGGCGCGGGCTCCGTCATGCAGAAGCACGACCGCACGACGCCGGTCGCCAAGGGCTTCAGGTAACGCTGGCGCTGCTCGGGATTGGCGATGACGTCGAGCATGTGAATATTGCCTTCGTCCGGCGCGGCGCAATGCAACGCGATGGGTCCGAGCATGGAATAGCCGGCGGCGGTGAACACGGCAGCGCGTCCGATGTGAGACAATCCCGCGCCGCCGAATTCCTCCGGCGCATGTGGCGCCAGCACACCGGCGCGCGCCGCCAGCGCATTCAACTCGCGCCGCAATTCATCAGTCGGCCCGTGCGAAGTCCAGCGTGGGTCCTTCTCGTAAGGAACGACCTGCTCCTGCACGAAGGTTTTGACGCGCGCGGCGAGGTCCGTCACGTGCGCGGGCAACGCGAAATTCAGATCAAGTGCAGTCATCAGTTCAATCCTCCGGTCGCGACATCGCGCGCAATCAAAACCATGTTTTCGCCGAGGCGAGCAAAGTCGGCGTAGCGTTCGTCCTTCACCGCGCCGTTGAGCCACTGGCGATGCAGTTGCAGGAAGACGATGCCGAGCTTGAACAGCGCCAGCACGCGCATCGCCGGTAGATCGTCGAGATCGCATCCCGTCGCCGCCGCGTAGCGTTGCGCCATTTCAGTGCGTGTCCAGAAGCCGGGAAGCGCCGTCGGCATCTGTCGCAACTCGCGCCATGCGAGCGGGTCGCCGGGCTCGGCCCAATAGCTGAGCAGCGTCGCAAGATCAAACAGCGGATCGCCGCGCGTACCCATGTCCCAATCAACCAATGCCACCGGCGCCAGGGTTTCAGGGTTCAGGATCATGTTGTCGAGCTTGAAGTCGCAGTGCAGCAGCGTCGCGGACCGCTCGCGGAAACGTTGCCGCGCCAGCCATTGCGAAACCTCGTCGAGCAGCTTCCGTGCCGCATCGGAGCCCGCCACCAGCACGCCGCGCTTCGACCAACCGGCGATGGCGCGCGCAATGAAGCCGTCCGGCTTGCCGAGATCGCCAAGACCGACCGTCTGTGCATCGACGTTATGCAGGCTCGCGAGCGTCGCCACCAGCATCTCGCACAACATGCGCGGCGCATCGGCGTGCGACGCGACCGGCGAAAGATCGACACCGCGCACCACGATGCCGCTGCGATATTCGATCAATTGAAACGGCACACCGATGACGTCGCGGCGTTCGCAATAATGCAGGCTCGGCGCGATGAAGGGCAACGCGGTGGCGAGGCGCGACAAGATCTTGTGTTCGCGCGCCATGTCGTGCGCACCGGGCGGCAGATCACCGTCGGGCGGCCGGCGCAGCACCGCACGCACCCCATCGACGACAACGAGATAATTGCGATTGGCCAGGCCGCCGGCGAATTGCCGGATCGGCTGTTCCGGATCGAAGCTCATGCCCTGCGCGCGCAGATAGTCCGCCAGCCGATGCCAATCGGCTGGCACCGTCTCGGCAGCCGAAAGCAGCATGGCAGAGTCCGCCGCAGGCGGATGAGTGACTGGATCGGCGCTCACATCGCCCTCAATTATTGTCCGACAATAAACTACTGTCAGATAGCGAGAGGCTACGTCAAGACCAGCATCTAAGAGAATCCCATCCTTTCGGGCGAACCATTCCCTTTATTTTGCCCGACAATCTGAAAGAAATTTCGGCCAACCGATTCAAGCACGGATCGCGAAGGACGAAATCGCGTCGGCAATCGTGCCTTGCGGTATCCGATCGGTAAAATCCTCGATCTTGGAGAAGGCCGCCGGCGGCACCGCCTGCTCGCCGCCAATCCGCCGCAACATCTGCGACACCGTCGCGCGATCGTAGGCATAGTCGGCGGGCGTCATCCGCTGCTCATGAATCTTAGTACCGCTCGCGGTATCCGCCTCGATCACCGCGCAGAGTTGCGGCACCGCCGGATCGCCGATCAACGTGGTGCGATGAACCAGCGACGCCACCGTGTCGTCGTCATAAGTGGTCATCCGCTTCATGTCCGGCACGCCATGGATCAGCGTCGTGGCGATGCAGAACGGAATGCTCATCAGCGTTCCGGAGATCGAGTTGAACGGACCTACCGCGTCCATGCCAGCATAACCGGTCTCGTAGGGATTCATCCGCACGCGCACCGCTTGCGGCGTTTCGCCCTTCAGCACCTCGCGCAGTTTCAAAGCGCCGGTCACCGGCGTCTGGTTGAACGCGCAGACCGGATAAGGCTTGTAGGTAACGCGCAGGGTCGCCCAATCGCGGCCGAGCGAACCCGCAAGATCAGCCGGCACACCGACGCCGGCGAATGCCTTGACGAAACCGACCTTGCCTTCGATTGCCTGCGGTGCCGAGACCGAACCGGCGCGCGCCAGTGCCGCGGCGGTGAGGCCGTTGCGTCCGGCGATGCCGGGCTGGTAGCGCCACTCGTCGGTGCCGTCGGCGAAGGATTGCAGCACACCGCCGGAGAACGATACGGCATTGGCGAGCGCGGCCGCGGTTGTCGCCGCGTCCAGTCCCATCAGGCGCGACGCGGCCGCGGCGGCGGCAATGGAGCCGTAAGTCGCGGTCGAGCGGAAGCCACCCGGCGTGGTCTTGCCTGCGAACGCCTGCTCCAGCAGACCGCCGGCTTCATAACCCGCAACCAGCGCTGGGATCAGGCGATCCAGTGGATGGTGCTGCACCTCGATCATCGCGGTGAGCATCGGCACCAGGATGGTGCCGAAATGCGCAGCGCCGCAGGTGTCTTCCTGCGCACGGCCGTGAAACAGCGCGGAGTTGGCGAGACACGCGCCGGCGATGGTGGTGCGGCGGCCGTCGCCGAACAGCGTCGCGCCGTTGGCGATCTCGCCTTCGGTCGTCAGCACCGCCTCGCGCGCGACTTTGACATACGGCGTATCGAGGCCGTTCAGTCCCATCCCGAACGCATTCAGCACACAGGTGCGTGCCTTCTCCACCACCTGCGGCGGCAGCATCTCGAGCGTGAGCGCCGAGGTGAACTTGGCGATGTCGTGCGTGAGCGTGGTCATGGCAGCCTCCTTGGCGAGAGGACGTGGTGATTACAACGCGAGATAGCGCTGGCGAATCTGCTCGTTGGCCTTCAGGTCATCGATGGACGCGCTGTAGACGATCTGGCCTTTGTCGATCACCGTCGCTTGGCTGGCAATGCCGAGACAGAAATGCATGTTCTGCTCGGCGATCAGCACCGTCGCACCGGTGTCGCGCAATTGCCGCAGCAGTTCGCCGATCCGCTGCACAATGATCGGCGCGAGGCCTTCGCTCGGCTCGTCCAGCAACAGCAGCACCGGGTTGCCCATCAAGGTGCGTGCGATCGCCAGCATCTGCTGTTCGCCTCCGGAGAGTCGTCCGGCGACGCGATAGCGTAGCGGCTCGAGCAGCGGGAACACCTGATAGATACGCTCGATCGACCAGTCGTCCTGGCCGTCCGGGCCTTTCTTGTGGCCGATGACGAGATTGTCCTCGACGCTGTGATCCGGGAAAATCTGGCGGTCTTCCGGCACGAAGCCGAGACCGGCGCGCGCGATGTGATGCGGCTTCAGGCCGGACACTGTGCGTCCGCGCAACGTGACGCGACCGCGCCGCGGCGGTGCAAGACCCGCGATCGCCTTCATCGTCGTCGATTTGCCGGCGCCGTTGCGGCCGAGCAGCGCCATGGTCTCGCCGGGCTGCACCGACAACCCGACACCGAACAGTATCTGGCTGGTGCCGTAATAAACGTCGAGCCCTTCGACCTCGATGACAGCTTGTGTGCTCATAGCGCACCCGCATGTTCGTCGGTGCCGAGATAGGCTTCGATCACCGCGGGATTTTTCCGGATTTCATCCGGCGTGCCGGTCGCGAGAATGCGGCCGTAGCACAAGACGACGATGGACGGTGCGATCTTGAAGACAATGTCCATGTCATGCTCGATGAAGACCACCGTGATCTTCTCCCGCACCCACAATTCGTGGACCTTCTCGATCATGCGCCAGCGTTCTTCGGTGCCCATGCCGGCGGTCGGCTCGTCGAGCAGCAGCACCTTCGGCTCCAGCACCAGTGCCAGCGCAATGTCGAGCAGTTTCTGGTCGCCATGCGACAAGGCGGAAGCGACACGGTCGCGTTTGTTGGCGAGCCCGAGCAGTTCGATGACGTAGTCGGCGCGCTCGCGCGTCTCGGTAAGCGGAAAACGCCGGTGCATGACGCCGGCGCGGCGCTGATCGGCGCCCACCGCCGCAAGCATGGTTTCGCCGACCGTCAGCGATGGAAAGATGCTCGCCACCTGAAACGCGCGGCCGATGCCGTGGCGCACGATATCCGGCGGCGAGCGCCCGGCCATGTCGGTGCCGTCGAGCAAGATGCGGCCGGTGTCGGGCTTCAGCGCGCCGGTGATGAGGTTGAAGAACGTGCTCTTGCCCGCGCCGTTGGGGCCGATCACCGCCGTCAGCGAGCCGGTGGCGAAATCGAGCGTGACGTCGTCGGTCGCTTTCACGCCGCCGAACGATTTGGAGATGTGCTGAACTTCCAGCATCGCTAGCCGTTCGCCTCCCTCAATCCGCCATAGGTGTTCCACGGCGTGGCGGCAAGCCAGCCGCAATCGACCGGGACGTTCACGCCGGTCATCGCCGAGGCCGCCTCCGACGCGAGGAACGCGACAACGGCAGCGATTTCGTCCGGCGTCACCAGCCGCTTCAACGCGGCGTTGTTCGAGAGGTTCGACACATCGCGCTCGCCGCGATCGATGGCGTCCTGCAACGCCGGCGTCAGGGTGTAACCGGGCGACACGGCGTTGACGCGGACGCCCGCCGAGCCCCACTCCGCCGCGAGACACGCCGTCATCGAGATGACCGCCGCTTTCGCAGGCGCATAGGCATGCAACGGCATCGAACGCATCCCGGCGATGGACGCGATATTGACGATGCTGCCGCGACGGCGCGCGATCATGGCGCGGGCGAATGCGGTGCAAGCCACGTAAGTGCCGCGCTGATCGACGCGGACGATGTCGTCCCAGCACTCCATCGGCAAGTCGTGCGGCCGCACCGGAATCTGGATAATGCCGGCGCTGTTGACCAGCACGCCGACCGGTCCGCACTCGCGCTCGATGGTTTCGGCGCAGACTTCGACCGCGCGTTCGTCGCCGACATCGAGCGCATAAGCGCGACCGCCGATCTCGTTCGCGACGGCTTGCGCCTTCGCGATATCGCGATCCACCACCGCCACCAGTCCGCCGCCATCCTGCGCGAATTTGCGCGCGCACGCTGCGCCGATGCCGCTGGCCCCGCCGGTGACGACGCGGACCTGGCCGGATGTTGTTGCGTTTGCTGCCGCGCTCATCAAGGTTGCTCCCTCGCCTTGTCGCGCCATGCCCGATACCAATCGACGGCGAAATCCATCAGGCCCTTGCGCAGCCCCAGTGCGAAGAACAGGATCACGACGCCGAGCACGATGCCGTAGTGCTCGGTCAACCGGGTCGCGGTGTCGTTGAGGATCAACAGCAACACGGTGCCGACCATCGGGCCGAGGAAGGTGGTGACGCCGCCGAGCATGTTGATGAAGATGCCCTCGCCGGAAATGGTCCAGTAGGCGAACTCCGGATAGGCGCCGGACACGAACAGGCTCATGATCATGCCGCCGACGCTGGCGAACAGCGCCGCCAGCACGAACACGGTGAGCTTCGCGCGCCACACATTGATGCCGATGAACGAGGCACGGGTGGCGTTGTCGCGGATCATCCGCAGCGTATAGCCGAACGGCGATTGCGCGATCTGGCGCATCAGCAGCAACCCGATCACCAGCAGCGCGCAACTGAAGATATAAAGCTGGACGTGATTGGTGAGATCGATGCCCCAGAACACCGGGCGCTTGATGCCGCCGCGCAAGCCCTGGTCGCCGCCGGTGAGCGACTGCCACGACAGAATGACGCTGTGGATCAGCATCTGGAATGCCAGCGTCACGAAGGCGAAATAGATTTCCTTCAGCCGCACGCAGATGGCGCCGATCACCACCGCCGCCAGCGCCGTGATTGCCAGCGTGCACAGCATCGCCAGCGGAATCGACACGTTGGCGCGCTGCATCAACAGGCCGAAGCCATAAGCGCCGAGGCCGAAGAACATGCCATGGCCGAACGAAATCAGGCCGGTGTAACCGACCAGCAGGTTCAGCGAGGTCGCGAACAGGCCGAAGGCGGAACAGCGGATGACGAAGTCCAGCAGCGCCTTGCTGTCGAACAGGAACGGCAGCGCCGCCAGAACGGCGAACGCGATGACGGCGAATAGGATATCGATATAAGCGGTACGGCGCGGCCTCGCGACAAACGGCGCGGCCCCTGCACGGTTTTCGACATTCAGATCGCTCATGCCACGTCCTTGCCGAACAAGCCGGTCGGGCGCGCGACCAGAACGATCACCATGAACAGATACATCAAGCCATCGGTAAACAGCGGGAAGCCCAGTGAGCCGAACGAGCGGATCAGGCCGATCAACAGCGCGCCGATCAGCGCGCCGAGAATCGAGCCCATGCCACCGATCACCGTGACGATAAAGGATTCGATCAGCACCGAGAAACCCATACCCGGCGTCATCGAACGCACCGGGGCAGCCAATGCACCAGCGAGCCCGGCGAGCGCACAGCCCAGCGCGAACACGCTGCCGTAGATCATCGCCGTGTTGATGCCGAGCGCCGAGACCATATCCGGATTATGCGCGGCGGCGCGGATGACCTTGCCGAGCCGTGAACGCGCCAGCCCGATGCCGAGCAACGCCGCCACCACCAGCGCCACGCTGATGAGCAGGATATAGAACGGCGGCACCACGCCACCGGCGATGAACCATGGCGGCACCTGGAACGCCGCCGGCATGCCCATCGACTTGAATTCCGCGCCCCAGATCAGCTTCACGCTATCGTCGAAGATCAGCACAAAGGCGTAGCAGACCAGCAACTGCATCAGCACATCGCGGCCGTAGACGCGGCTGATGAAGACGCGCTCGAAGATCAGGCCGATAATCGCCGCGCCGATCGCCCCGAACAGCAGCGCCACGATGAAGCTGCCGGTCAGTTGATAGCCGGTCAGCGCGAAGTACGCGCCGAACATGTAGAACGCGCCGTGGCTGAAATTGACGATCTTGAGCACGCCGAAGATCAGCGTCAGCCCGACGGCGACGAGAAACAGCAGCATGCCGATGATGAGGCCGCTGGTGGTCTGCGTCACCACGCAGGCGGAGCTGCCGAGACAGCCGATAAGCGCGTCGAGATCCAAAGGATATCCGTTCAGACTTGCCGGACCATGCCGGCTTGTGAACCTTAAACGAGAACGGCGGAAGGAGGCCGATGCACGGCCTCCCTCCACTCATATCGATCGACGATCAGGTGTAACCCTTGCTCTTCTTCCATTCGGCTTCGAGCGCAAAGATCTGCTTCCAGTCGCCGCTCTTGACCTCCGGCACGTAGGGCTCGTTCGGGATGGTGGTGCCCCAGCCGATGGCGTAACCGACCAGGGTACGATCCTCGCCACGCATGGTCACGGTGCCGTCGGCGCCGAACGGGCACTTGATGGTGAGGCCGGTAAGAACTTCCGCGAGCTTCTTGCCGTCGGTGGAGTTGGCCTTCTTCGCGGCTTCGCTGAGGAACATCACCGCGGTCGCGTTCTGCCACGACCAGTTGGTGGGGTATTCCTTGTACTTCGCCTTGTAGGCGTCGCCCCACGCGGCGTTTTCGGCGGTCGCCGGATAGGTCTTGATGTAACGGTTGCCGGAGTGGATGCCCTTCGGCAGGTTCTTCACCACGGTCAGCGCGGTGTAGTCCGCCATGTTGACGGCGAAGACTTCCATCTGGGTGAACATCGCATAGATGTTGGCCTGATCGATGTAAGACGTCAGGTCGCCTCCCCACAGCGCCGAGTAAAGCGCCTGCGGCTTCGCCTGCAGAATCTTCGTCACCGTCTCGGTGTAGTCCGGCTGGAACAGTTTCGGCCAGGTCTCGCTGATGATCTCGACGTCGGGCGCGAAGTGCTTGAGGTAGGTGACGAACTCCGCCGTGGTGTCGCGGCCGTAGGCGTAATCCGGCGAGCAGGTTGCCCACTTCTTCAGGCCCTTGGCCTTGGCGATGTTCGCCGCGTAGCTGCCGCCGGCGATGGAATCGTGAATGCCCTGCCGCACGCAGCGGAAGGCGTTCGGAATGTGCTGCTTCGGATCGGCGGTGAGCGACGAGGCTTCCGAACAAGTGTGGATGCACAACACGCCGATGTCGCGGGCAACTTCATGGACCGCGAACGATCCGGATGAGGCCTCGCCATCGATGAGAAGTTCGCAGCCGTCGGTGTTGACCAGTTCGCGCGCAATGCGCGCGGCTTCCTGCGGCTGCCCCTTGGAATCGCGGACCACCATTTCGATCTGACGTCCGGCGAGACCACCGGCAGCATTAACCTTCTCGACTTCCAGCATCACCGCATTGCGCGACGAGGTGCCGAGTTGTGCGACGCGCCCCGACAGAATGGTCGGCATGCCGATCTTGATCGTTTTGGCCTGTGCTCGCGCCACCCATGGCGAAGCCACGGTGAAAGCACCGGCACCCATCAACGCAAGCGTCGTCCGCCGGTTGATCCCCGGCTTTCCAGTCTTTGTCATCTTGCCCTCCTCAACGGGTACGCGTCCTCGTTCGGAGATCATTCCGTCTCCGTGCCGCGAAGAATTTCAGAGCAGATGGGGTGACGTCAAGCGAAATATGAATTACGACTCAGAATTCAGGCTTGCCGATTTTGCCCTGCGGCAATGCGCGACAACCCGGCGTTTCGACGGTCAAAATGATCAATTTATCGAGCTTCATCGCCTACCACGCCCGCCGCACCCCGGAGCGATGTGCGCTGAAATATCGCGGCCACGGGATCAGTTATTCCGCCTTCGACACGCGCATCCGCAAGACCGGGGGCTGGCTCGCCTCGCGCGGCGTCAAGCCCGGAGACGTGGTCGCGGTGCTGATGAAGAACAGCGCGGCGTTTCTCGACATCGCGTTCGCGACCAGCCACATCGGCGCGGTGTTCCTGCCGATCAATTTCCGTCTCTCGCGCGATGAAGTCGCCTACATCGTCGAAAATTCCGGTGCACGGATTCTCATCGTCGACGACGAACTGGCCGGCAACGCCGGCGGTCCTGCGCCGGTGGTGCTGATCGACGAAGCGACGCAGGCCGACGCCACGCGGCTTGCACCGGACGCCATGCCCGCGCCGCTGCATCATGTGCAGCCGGGCGACCTGATGCGGCTGATGTACACGTCGGGCACGACAGACCGCCCCAAGGGCGCGATGCTGACTTACGACAACATCTACTGGAAGTCGGCCGATCAGACGATTGCATTGGGATTGAGCCGCGACACCCGCCTGCTGGTGGTCGGCCCGCTCTATCATGTCGGCGCGCTCGATCTGCCAGGCATCGCGGTGCTGTGGCACGGCGGCATGTTGTGCATCCACCGCAATTTCGATGCCGAGGAAACAGTCGCCGCCATCGCAGCCGAAAAGCTCACTGGCGCGTGGTTTGCACCGGTGATGACGTCCTCGATCCTCGCTTTGCCGCAGCGCGACCGCTACGACGTCTCCAGCCTGCAATGGGCGATCGGCGGCGGCGAGAAGACGCCGGAATCGCGCATCCGCGCGTTCTCCGATTACTTCACCAATGGCCGCTACATCGACGCCTACGGGCTGACGGAAACATGCGGCGGCGACACCTTCATGGAAGCGGGCTTCGAGATCGACAAGATCGGCTCCACCGGCCGCGCCATCGCCCATGTCGAAATCGAAATCCGCGATGATGCCGGCAAACCTGTCGCCACCGGTGAGCCCGGCGAAATCTGCCTGCGCGGGCCGAAGATCACCAAGGGCTACTGGAAGGACCCGGACAAGACCGCAGCGGCATTCTTCGGCGACTGGTTTCGCAGCGGTGACGTCGGCTATCTCGATGCCGACGGCTTCCTGTATCTGACCGACCGCAAGAAGGACATCATCATCTCCGGTGGCGAGAACATCGCCTCCTCCGAAGTCGAGCGTGTCATCTACGAACTGCCGCAGGTCAGCGAAGTGGCGGTGGTCGGCGTGCCTGACGCGCGCTGGGGCGAACGGCCTGTGGCGGTGATCGCGCTCGCCAATGGCGCGACGCTCGATCTCCCTGCGCTCACCGAGCACTGCCGCGCGCGGCTCGCCTCGTTCAAGGTGCCGAAGCAGTTGATCCTGCGCGACAGCCTGCCGCGAAACCCATCGGGCAAGGTGCTCAAGCGCGTGCTGCGTGCCGAACTGGAAGGAGCCGCGGATGGCTAGAAGCGCTACGCTGCCCGCGCGCAGCGGCCGCAAGGCCGAGAAGCTCAGCCGTGCCGAGCGCAACGAGGAAACCCGGCAGCGGTTGTTCGACGCCGCCACCAAGGTCGTCGGCAAATACGGCTATGCCGAAGCCTCGGTCGCGCGCATCACCGAACTCGCCGGCGTGGCGCAAGGGACCTTCTACAATCACTTCGAGAACCGGCAGGAACTTCTGGACCAGTTACTGCCCGCGATCGGCATCGACATGGTGCACTTCATCCGCGAGCGCGCGGGGCCGGACATGCCTGCTGGCGAACGTGAACTGGCGGGCTTCCGCGCGTTCTTCGAGTTCGTGCATCGCGTGCCGGAATTCCAGCGCATCCTCAATGAGGCGGAGTTCTTCGCACCCAAGGGGTATCAGAAGCATCTCGACAACGTCGCGACCGCCTTCATCCGCATTTTCAAGCGCGCCCGCAGCGACGGCGACATCGTCGACTATAGCGACGAGGAGTTCGAGGCGATCGTCCATATGTTCATGGGCGCACGCGGCTATCTCAGCCGCCGTTATGCCTCCGGCAGCGACACGGCCTCGGTGCCGGACGATGTCATCACCGCCTATCAGAAGCTGATCACGCGCGGATTGTTCAAGCCTGCGAACCAGACGGAAAAATCATGATCAAGGACGGCATCATTCTTGTCACCGGCGGCAGTCGCGGCATCGGCGCCGCCACCGCGATCATGCTGGCCGAGCGCGGCCATCGCGTGGTGGTGACCGACATCAAGCCGGAGCGACCGGCCGATGCTCCTGCTTCCGTTGTCGTCTGGCCCGACAGCTTCGACGTGGCGCGCGAAGACAATGTCAGTGCTGGTGTCGAGGCCATCGAAAAGGCGCACGGCCCGGTCGCCGGTCTGGTGAATGCCGCCGGCGTGTTCGGCAAGATGCACAGCCTCGAGCGCATCCGCATGGAGAACTGGGATCGCGAGGTCAACATCGATCTGCGCGGCACGTTTCTGGTGGCGCGCGCGGTCGGCGTGCGGATGGCCGCGCGCAGGCACGGTGCCATCGTCAATGTCGCGTCCGTTGCCGGCATGACGTCGGGGCCGATCCACGCCTACACCGCCGCCAAGGC
>JAFKKL010000211.1 GCA_017305595.1 Hyphomicrobiales bacterium
TCGGCGATCCGCGCCTGATTGTTCTGGATGATCGCGGTATGCGGGATCGGCAAGCCGAGCGGCCGGCGGAACAGCGCCACCACCGCATACCAGTCCGCGAGCCCGCCCACCGTCGCGGCTTCGGCAAACGCAGCGACGAAGCCGAACGCCGGATGATAAGGCAACAGCAGCTTAGCGGTGATGAACACCGCAAGGCACCCCACCAGCACCAGCGTCGCCAGAAACTTGATGCGCTTCAATTCGGCGGCGCGCGCCGCGTCGGTGCTGGTTGACGTCAATGCAAACTGAGCGTCATGCGTCATCATGATCCTGCGGCGTTCGAATAGCCCTGCTCACTATAACCGATGACGCCGGTGTATGCCCGCCGCGCTATTCATGGAAGTCACGCACAGACAAAAAGAAGGCCCGCAACGCGGGCCTTCTAGTTGAAGATCGTCAACGGGGAGGAACGTTGGCGATCAGTCGAAACGTGAGAGATCAGGCAGCCTTGTTGTAGGACGCCGCGACCTTCGCGAAGTTCTCCTGAGCCGACTTCGCACCTTCGGTCACCAGCTTGCCGACGTACTCGCTGGTCGACTTGGCGCGAGCAACGAGGGTCTCGCCATGGGCGCGAGCCAGGTCCGACTGGATCTGGAAGGCTTCGCTGATCGACTTGGCCGAGGCCAGCTTGTCGATGCCGTTGAAGAACGCCTGGGCGTCCTGATAGATCGCCTGCTGGATGCTGCGGCTGATCTTGGCGGTTTCGCTGACCGAGTTATTGGCGGCGGCTTCGATCGCAGCGGTCACCTTCTCGGAGCCGGTGTGCAGATCGGCGGCGCGGTCTTTGGCAGTGCCGGCGGCGCGCTTGACGAAGTCACGAGCAGCTTCCGGAACTTCCACGTTCTGGAGGTTCTTGAAGGCATCGGAAATCGGAGCAAAAGCTGCTTGCACGCTGTTCAGCACGGAATTGGTTTCGTTCGACATGTCAATCTCCATCCTCAGGTTTGAGCTATGGGCTCGGCCCGTCCGGTGTGGCCCGGGATGGAAGTGTTATGACATATCCATTTGTGCGTCGCAACATGAATGTTGCGACGCGACATCACGAACGCGTGATTTTGGTGCGTCGCAAGGTAATGCGAGTTAAATTGCAATAATAACAATAGCTTGTTCGGACGGAACTATTTACTAAACAGATGAGGCAAAGGCCACCATCGTCACGGCCCGGATTGTCCCGGCCATGATGATACGGATTGATCTCCAAGGTAGGCCGGCCTGAAAACTCGAACGAATTTCCGGTCAGATTCCTAGGGCCTGCCCGGTCGTGATTGACCGGGCGCATCCATCGAAATGCAAGCAACCGCGCTGCGGCTTAATTCTGGACCGCAGCCGGCACCCCGTAGGCCTCCAGCTTGGCCCGCACTTGCGCGACATTGTGGCCGAGCACGACAATGTCATGGGTGCGGCCATCGCGATCGCGAACGTGGTCGCGCAACAGCGCTTCCGCCTTGAAGCCGAGCCCTTCGAAGATGGAGATGGCGCCGGTCTGGTCGACCGTCATCTGCGCCACCAGCTTCTCGAGGCCCATCGACAGCGCCAGCGCGAAGGTTTCCTGCGTCAGCGCCCGCCCGACTCCGACGCCGCGCACATTCGCGGAAATCACCATGCGGATGCCGCCGACATGTGGCGACCACGAATGCACATCGCGAA
>JAFKKL010000175.1 GCA_017305595.1 Hyphomicrobiales bacterium
GTACGCGGGGCTCGCGCGCGGCGAGGACCCGGCGATCGCGGTGGAAAGCGCCACCGTGCTGGTGGGCCCGGCGCTGATCCTGACCACGGTGGTGCTGGCATGCGGCCTGGTGGTGACGGTGTTCTCGGACCTGCCGTCGCTGCGGCTGTTCGGCTGGCTCAGCGCTTTCGCCATGGTGGCGGCGCTGATCGCGGATCTGTTCATCCTGCGGCCGACCGCGATGTGGCTTATCAGCATGTCGCAGCGTCTGCGCGGCACGGTGGAGCAGCCCAAACCTGCTGAATGAATCCGGCAAGCAAAAAGCCCGCGGAGCGATCCGCGGGCTTTTGTCGATGAATTGGGCGCGAACGGTCAGCCCTTCACGAGCGTGATGTTAACGCCGCGAATTTCGCCCTTCGAATCGATCGACACCGACTGCTTGTTGCCATGGGTGGTGACCGTAAGGTTGGCGGCGAAGCCTGCCGCCTCGACGAACACCTCGATCCGGCCGTTACTGGCGCGGCCCTGCAGGTTGCCGTTGATGTTGCGGCTCTGCTCGCTCCAGTTTCCCGTCACCGCGCCGCCTTGCGCGACGACATCGCTGTCGAGATCGAAACGATAGCTGTCGCTGGCGCAGCGCAACGACTGCTTCAGGCCCTGGCCGTCGCCATTGACCTTGTAGTGCGCCTTGCAGCGAATCCGCTCGGTCGAGCCGTCGGACATCGAAACCGATCCGGTTCCCGACCATGCACCGCTGAAACTCGTGAACGGACCGGACTGAGCGTGGCTCGCAGATACCGAGAACAGAAGTGCGCCGGTCACCCCGGCAGCCTTGATGATCCGCGAAATGCCAAAACCGAACGACTTCATAGCATGCGCCCTAAATTGATTTGCCTGTCGGGAAGATAGTATCGCCGCATCGCGTGCGGTAGGTTCAGTTCATAGTGTCTCGAAACCGTCCGCAGGTTCAATACCATCGCCTTGATGACGCGACGATATCGGATAACGGCGCGAGCGCGATGGTTTGTGCCGGCGAATGACGAATCCGGTTCGGTCCGAGCAGTGGCGAATCGATTCAGCCAGTTGCGGCATGACAGATGTGAATATCCCTATCTCTGAAATAGTAATGCAAAATCATGATGTTATAAGAGTATCACGTTGAGCGGCGCGGTTGTTTATACACCTCACGTCGGTCTGCCGTAATTTTAGCCGTATTTGCGGGCGCTTTGGCGGATAGCTTCAGCGTCGTGCCATGTTGGTGGACGCTGATTCTCGCGCGCGTTTGTGAGGAGCAGCAATGAGGTAAGATTATTGACGGCGTGTCGGCCCTGTCAGTATTCAATCGGTTGACAGGCTGTCCGTGACTTGCCGTCGGCATTGCCGTCTCTAAATGCGAATGATCGCGATCGTGATGATCGGTCGCGCAGGTATTTTTGTCAGAAACGAAGGACCACAATGCCCAGAATTCTCCTGTTGCTCGCACTGTTGGCGCCGCTATCCACCGCTGCAATGGCCCAGAACCAGAGCGCAAACCAGCGCAGCGGCACGGATGCGGAGCAAAAAGCCTGCACCCGGGACGTCACGCGGCATTGCCGCCAACTGATGGATCAGGGCGATCTGGTGATCCTGGGTTGTCTGAAAGAACATCGGGCGAAACTGACCAAGGCTTGCAATCAGGTCCTCGTTAATCACGGCCAATAAGCATCAGCGGACTGTTCCGCAGTCTTGAACGCGGGCAGGTCGATCCCTGTCCGCGGGCGGGAAGTGTCCCGAAGGTGAGTTCCCGCACCGCTTTGCCCCGGCAGCGGCAGCGTGTCGGGCGCCTATCTGCGACAGAATGCATTGGTTTTATGGGCGAACTTCCCATATATGAGGGCGGAACCGCGGATGCGCGCCAAGGAATGGCGTGCTGGCGCTATCCACCCATCGAAATGAATGTAGCCGTTTCCGATGACGACTGCGAGCGAGCTGCGATCGGGCAAGACCCATCGCGACGAGAATTTTCCGGTTGCGTCATGGATCATCCATCCGCGCCATCGGGCGTTGATTCTCGCCTTCTATAACTTCGTCCGCACCGCCGACGACATCGCCGATCATGCGACGTTGAGCGCGGAAGAGAAGCTCGCCAATCTCGATCTGCTCGAAGCCGAAATGCTCGGGCGCGGCAACAGCCAGCCGGAAGCTGTGCGCCTGCGCGAAGCATTCGCGGAGCGGGGAATGCCGCCGCGTCACGCGCTTGATCTGCTGATCGCGTTCCGCATGGACGTGACCAAGCTGCGCTACGAGAATTGGGACGAAGTCATCCACTACTGCCGTTATTCGGCGATGCCGGTCGGTCGCTTCATGCTCGACGTCCACGGCGAGAGCACGTCGACGTGGCCGGCGTCGGACGCGGTCTGTGCCGGATTGCAGATCAACAATCACTTGCAGGATTGCGGCAAGGATTATCGCGATATCAATCGCGTCTATCTGCCGCGCGATGCTCTCGCTGCGGCTGGCGCCAGCGTCGAGATGCTGGGGCAGGACAAGTCGCCGCCGCAACTGCTGCAATGCCTGCACGGCCTGGCGCGCCGCAACGAAGCGTTGCTTGATGAGGGCAAGTCGCTGAATGCCGGCGTGATCGATACGCGTCTCGGGCTGGAGATCGCGGTGATCCAGACCTATGCCGACAAGATCGTGCAACTGTTGAAGGTACGTGATCCGCTCAGCGAGCGTGTGCATCTGCGGCCGCATCAGTTCGTGGGTTACAGCTTCAGCGGCATGGCCATGGAGTTGACGCGGCGCGTATTGCGGCGGCCCGCCGCCAAGCGAGCGGCCGGCGCATGAGCATCGAGGCGGCGGCCGACGCAAGTTCCGGCGCATCCGCGTCCGGCAGTTCGTTCTACGCGGCGATGCGCATTCTGCCGCGCGCGCAACGCGAGGCGATGTTCCAGATCTACACGTTCTGCCGTGAGGTCGACGACATCGCCGATGCCGACGGTCCGCGCGAGGGACGCCGCGAAGCGCTGGAGCAATGGCGCCGCGATATCGACGCGCTGTGTGCCGGCCATCCGCCGGAGCGGCTGAAAAGCTATCTGCCGTCGGTGCGGACCTTCGGCCTGCGCCGCGAGGATTTTATTGCGATCATCGACGGCATGGAGATGGATGTCGTCGGCAATATCCGCGCGCCGGATGCCGCGACGCTCGATCTGTATTGCGATCGCGTTGCCAGCGCTGTCGGCCGTCTGTCGGTGCGGGTGTTCGGCCTGCCGGAGCACGACGGCGAGGGGCTCGCCTATCACCTCGGCCGCGCGTTGCAGCTCACCAATATTCTGCGCGATATCGATGAGGACGCCGGTATCGGCCGCCTGTACCTGCCGTGCGAGGCGTTGCTTGCGGCGGGTATTATCAGCGACGATCCGGATGTGGTGATGCGCGAACCGGCGATGCAGAAAGTCTGCGCGCCGCTGCTGGCGCAGGCGCGCGAGCATTTCATCAAGTCCGACGAGATCATGGCGCGGCATCCGCGCAAGATCGTGCGCGCCCCGCGCATCATGTCGAAATACTATCAGGTCATTCTCGATCGTCTGGTGGCGCGCGGTTTCGCGCCGCCGCGCGCGCCGGTGCGTCTCAGCAAGGCGGCGAAGATGGCGATCCTCCTGCGATACGCGGTCATCTGATGTCATCCACCGTTCACATTATCGGCGCCGGGATTTCCGGCCTTTCGGCAGGTGTGCGGCTCGCCGCCGCCGGCCGCACCGTGCGCGTGCACGAAGCAACGCAACAGGTCGGCGGACGCTGCCGCACCTATTACGACGGCGCAACCGATCTGATGATCGACAACGGCAATCACCTGCTGCTGTCGGGCAATCACCATGCGCTCGCTTACGCACGGCAGATCGGCAATCTCGAAGGGCTGAAAGGTCCGGGTGAGGCGCGCTTCGACTTCGTTGATTTCGGCACCGATGAGCGCTGGGTGCTGCGCATGAACGACGGCCGCGTGCCGTTCTGGGTATTCGACGCCAAGCGTCGCGTGCCCGGTACCTCCGCAGCCGATTACTTCGGCCTCGCGCCGCTGGTGTGGGCGGGGACCGACAAACGCATCGGCGATGCGATCAAGTGCGAGGGCGCGTTGTATTCGCGGCTGGTACAGCCGCTGTTGCTGGCCGCACTCAACATCGATCCGCCGAACGGCTCGGCCGGTCTTGCCGGCGCGATCATTCGCGAAACACTGCTGGTGGGCGGGCAGGCGTGTCGTCCGCTGATCGCCAGCGACGGATTGAGTTCGGTGCTGATCGATCCCGCGATCCGCTTCATTCGCGAACGGGGCGGCAGCGTCGATATCGGCCATGAGGCGCGCAGCTTCACCTTCGACGGCAATCGTGTCAGCGCACTCTCGTTGGGCGATCAGACAATCGATCTTGGTCCGCGGGACGCCGTGGTGATGGCGGTGCCGCCGCGCCCCGCCGTGGCGCTGCTGCCGGGGTTGGCCGCACCGAACAAATTCTGCGCCATCGTCAACGCGCATTTTCGCTTCGCGCCGCCGCCCGGCACGCCGCCGATTATGGGCATCGTCAACGGCCTGATCGACTGGCTATTCGCGTTTCCGGAGCGGCTGTCGGTGACCATCAGCGGTGGCGATCATCTGGTCGACCGGCCGCGCGAGGAACTGGCGCAGGCGATCTGGGACGACGTCTGCAAGGCCGCGGGCATTGCCGCGCCGCTGCCGCCGTGGCAAATCGTGCGCGAACGCCGCGCCACCTTCGAGGCCACGCCGGAACAACATGCGTTGCGGCCCGGCGCGCGGACGCAATGGACGAATCTGGTTTTGGCAGGCGACTGGACCGATACCGGTCTGCCGGCGACCATCGAAGGCTCGGTGCGCTCGGGCAACCGCGCGGCCGACTTGCTCCTGAAGAACTGACGGGCCGCCTTAGCTGTCCCGCGCTGTTTCATTGGACCACGAGATCGAGATGCTCAACACCACTCCTCAATCCATCATTGAAAAAGCCGAACTCGACCGCAGCATCGCGGCGGCGACGAAGGCGTTGCACGATCATCAGCAGCCCGATGGCCACTGGGTCTTCGAACTCGAAGCCGATGCCACCATTCCCGCAGAATACGTTCTGTTCCGGCACCAGATCGGCGAGCCGGCGTCGCCGGAGATCGAAGCCAAGATCGGCAACTACCTGCGCCGCATTCAGGGCGCGCATGGCGGCTGGCCGCTGTTTCAGGACGGCGCGCTCGATGTCAGCGCCAGCGTGAAAGCCTACTTCGCGCTGAAGATGATTGGGGATTCTCCCGACGCGCCGCACATGGCGCGCGCCCGCGAAGCCATTCACGCGCACGGCGGCGCGGAGAAGGCGAATGTCTTCACCCGTTTTCTGATGGCGTTCTTCGGCGTCGTGTCGTGGCGCGCGGTGCCGGTGCTGCCGATCGAGATCATGCTGCTGCCGCGCTGGTCGCCGTTTCATCTGACCAAGATTTCGTATTGGGCGCGCACCACCATGGTGCCGCTGATGATGCTCGCCGCGCTGAAGATCAAGGCGCAGAACGCGCGCGGCGTCGGCATCGATGAACTGTTCATCACGCCGCCGTCGCAGGTCGGGTTCTCGCCGAAAGCGCCGCACCAGAGCACGGCGTGGTTCCTGCTGTTCCGTGGCATCGACGCGGTGCTGAGGGTGATCGAGCCGATGTTTCCGAAGAAGCTGCGCGCCCGCGCCATGGCTGAGGCGCAAGCCTTCGTCGAGGAGCGGCTGAACGGCGAGGACGGCATCGGCGCGATCTTCCCGCCGATGGTCAACACCGTGCTGATGTATGATGGACTCGGCTATCCGAAGGATCATCCGCCACGCGCCACCACCTTGCGCGGCATCGACAAGCTGCTCGCGATCCATGACGACGAAGCCTATTGCCAGCCCTGCGTTTCGCCGGTGTGGGACACTGTACTCACCGGTCACGCGCTGCTCGAGGCCGGCGACGCGGAATCCGTCGCGCGGGCCCGCAAGGGGCTCGATTGGCTTAAGCCGCTGCAAGTGCTGGACGTGAAGGGCGACTGGGCCGCAAAGCGTCCCGACGTCCGGCCGGGCGGCTGGGCCTTCCAATACGCCAACGCCCACTATCCCGACCTCGACGACACCGCCGTGGTGGTGATGGCGATGGACCGCGCCCGCCGGCTCGACGGCGGCAAGGAATACGATGCGGCGATCGCCCGGGCGCGGGAATGGATCGAGGGGCTGCAAAGCAAGGACGGCGGGTTCGCCGCCTTCGATGCCGACAACCTCGAATACTACATCAACAACATCCCGTTCGCCGATCACGGTGCGATGCTCGACCCGCCGACCGAAGACGTCACCGGCCGCTGCGTTTCGATGCTCGCGCAACTCGGCGAGACGATGGAGACCAGCCCGGCGATGAAGAGGGGGGTCGATTATCTGATTCGCACCCAGCTCGACGAAGGCTCCTGGTACGGCCGCTGGGGCCTGAACTACATCTACGGCACCTGGTCGGTGATGTGTGCGCTCAACGCCGCCGGCGTCGACCACAAGTCCTCGACGATGCGCAAGGCGGTCGATTGGCTGGTCAAGATCCAGAACCCCGACGGCGGCTGGGGCGAGGACGGCGACAGCTACAAGCTGGATTACAAGGGTTATGAGGCCGCGCCCAGCACCTCGTCGCAAACCGCTTGGGCTCTGCTGGCGCTGATGGCGGCCGGTGAGGCCGATCATCCGGCGGTTCACAAAGGTGTTGCGTATTTGTCACAGGCGCAAAATGAAGCGGGTGAGTGGGACGAGACCCGCTATACAGCGACCGGTTTTCCGCGTGTATTCTACCTGAGGTACCACGGTTATCGGAAGTTCTTCCCCCTTTGGGCGCTAGCCCGATACCGCAACCTTCATTCGACGAACAGCAGGCTTGTAGGGGTCGGGATGTGATCTTGGGGACAGGGGACCGAGTTGTGCCTGCGGGTGAATTCGACTCGCGGCCCGTCCTGATCGTGACCGGTTTGATGCAGGAGGCGCGCATTGCCGCCGGCCCCGGCATGACCGTCATTTGCAGCAGCAGCAATCCGACGCAGCTTCGGTCGCTTCTGGCCGGTTTCGATCCGAGCACGGTGCGCGGGGTGATCAGCTTCGGCGTGGCCGGTGGGCTCGATCCTGAGCTGGAGTCGGGCGACGTCGTGGTCGCCACTGACGTCACCGCAGGTCCGCAAAGCTGGCTGGCTGGTGCGGCGCTTAGCGAAGAACTGATCGACGACAATGGGCTCGGGGGGCGGCGGATCGTCCGCGCGCGCCTCGTCGGTGTCGAGCAGGTGGTTCCGGCACGGTCCGCGAAGGCTGCGCTGCGTCGCGAGACTGGCGCTGCCGCGGTCGATATGGAAAGCCACATCGCCGCGGCTTACGCGACCGAGGCGGGCCTGCCGTTTGCCGCGTTGCGTGTCATCAGCGATCCGGCGAGCCGCGCGTTGCCGGCGCTGGCGGTCAACGCCGTGAAGCCGGACGGCAACATCAATCTTGGCGCCGTGCTGCGCGGCATCGCACGTAATCCGATGGTGGTTCGTGCGCTGATGGCGACCGGCCGCGATTTCAATCGCGCCTTGCGCAGCCTGCGCGGCTGCCAGCCGGCGCTGATGATGCAGCGGACCACGGTGTTCTCGCAGGCCCACCACAACCGCAATCACGCCGTTGCGCGGCGGCCCGCAGAGGCCACGCAAGCCATCTCGGCGATTGGGCGTCAACTCGCGGCGGCGGGCTCCTGAGAGCGCCTGTTAGGGCAGATTTCGTTCAGATAGAATCAACCCATTCGTCATGGCCGGGCTCGTCCCGGCCATCGACGTCTTTGACCTTGCATCGCCTTCAGACTTGGATGCCCGGCATAAGCCGGGCATGGCGGTTCAGGCTGAGTGCATCGTCATCCCAAATAACAAGCCTCGCTTCCAGTTTACCGGAAGCGAGGCTTATTGAGCTTTGGACACTGAAGAGGGGGCGGACCGCTTACGCGGCTGTCGAGGTCTTCTGCTTGGCGGCGGCTTTGGCGGCCGCTTCCGCCGCTTCGTCGCGGCGAATTTCCGTCAGCGTCTTCTGAACCTGCTGGGCGAAGATGTACTGCGCCGGCCGTTGGTTGGAGAGGTCGATCTCCGGTGCCAGCGGGCCGGTAGTACGGATGCCGCGCAACGCGACCCAGGCGGCCTTGAATGGGTTACGGAAGGCTGCGTCGGCCGCGGTCGGCTCATAACCACAATGCGCCATGCAGTTGGCGCACTTCTCGTATTTGCCGGTGCCGTAGGTGTCCCAATCGGTCTCGTCCATCAATTCCTTGAAGGTCTTGGTGTAACCTTCGCCGAGCAGATAACAGGGCTTCTGCCAGCCGAAGATATTACGCGCCGGCATGCCCCACGGGGTGCATTCGTAGCTCTGGTTGCCGGCGAGGAAATCGAGGAACAGGCTGGAGTGCATGAAGTTCCACTTCTTGCCCTTGCCGAGCGCGAAGACGTCGCGGAACAGCTTCTTGGTCTTGGTGCGGTTCAGGAAGTGCTCCTGATCCGGTGCGCGCTCGTAGGCATAGCCCGGCGACATCGATACGCCGACGCCAAGCTCGGTGGTGAAATCGAGGAACTTGGCGATCTCATCGGCCGGATGGTTGTCGAAGATGGTGGCGTTGACGTTGACGGTGAAGCCGCGCGCCTTGGCCGCCTTGATCGCCGACACGGCGCGGTCAAACACGCCCTTCTGCGACACCGAGCGATCGTGATGCTCCTTGAGGCCGTCGAGATGCACCGAGAAGAACAGGTACGGGGAGGGCTCGAACAGATCGAGCTTCTTCTCCAGCAGCAGCGCGTTGGTGCATAGCGAGACGAATTTCTTGCGCGCCACGAGGCCGCGCACGATCTCGCCGATCTCCTTGTGGATCAGCGGCTCGCCGCCCGGGATCGCCACCATCGGCGCGCCGCATTCCTCGGCGGCGTCCCAGCACTCCTGCGCCGACATGCGGCGATTAAGGATCGCGTCCGGATAATCGATTTTGCCGCAGCCGGCACAGGCCAGATTGCAGCGAAATAGCGGTTCAAGCATCAGCACGAGCGGATAGCGTTTCCGGCCCATGAGCTTCTGCTTCATGATGTAGCCGCCGATACGGATCTCTTTCAGAAAAGGTATAGCCATTCTCAAGGTTCTTTCTGGCCGCACCACATCTCGCCGTTAGGCGACGTCGGCCCGTGTCAATTCGGCGGGAAGCCGGAATTCGATGTTCTCCTCGCGGCCGGGCAGTACCGATACGGCCACCGGACCGATTCGCCGCAGCGTCTCGATCACGTCGTCCACCAGCACTTCGGGAGCCGAAGCACCAGCGGTGATGCCTACAGCTTTTGCGTTCGCCAGCCAATCGGGATTTAGTTCGCTGCCATCCGCGATGAGATAGCTTGGGACGCCCGCCTCGGCTCCGATCTCACGCAAACGGTTCGAATTTGAGCTGTTTGTTGCGCCGACCACGAGGATAACGTCCACGAGCTTGCTGAGGTCTCTTACAGCAGATTGACGATTTTGTGTCGCATAGCAGATATCCCGCGTGTCAGGGCCTTGAATGTCTGTAAACCGGGTCTGCAGCGCCGCGATAATGTCCCTGGTGTCATCAACACTCAGTGTCGTCTGCGTGATGTAGGCCACCGGAGCGTCCGCTGGCAGGTCGAGGGCGGCGACATCCGCGACATTTTGCACCAGCAGGACCGGGCCGGGGACCTGGCCCATGGTTCCTACCACCTCGGGGTGGCTCTCATGCCCGATCAGGATGACGATTCGGCCCTTGGACATGTATCGCTTGCCCTGATTGTGAACTTTCGTCACGAGCGGACAGGTTGCATTTAGGACCGGCAATCCGCGGCTGGCGGCTTCCTCCTCCACGCTTTTGGCGACGCCATGGGCGGAGAACACCGTGACGGCGTTTGGCGGAACTTCGTCGAGATCCTCGACAAAAATAGCGCCTTTGGCCTTCAGGCTTTCGACGACGTACTTGTTGTGGACGATTTCGTGCCGGACATAGACGGGAGGACCGTATTTCTCGAGAGCACGTTCGACAATCTCGATGGCGCGCACGACACCGGCGCAAAACCCTCGGGGTTGAGCGAGAAAAACTTCCATTGCGGGACCTTCAGCCGGGATGCGCCATGCGCATCGGGTTCTCCATGGGATAGGAACGAGTGCTATTTAGTCGTTCCCCGCCATATAAGGGTTCAGCCGGGCAGCGCCAAACCACGGGTCCGATGATGGCCATGCAGTTGACGGGATGGTTACCGAAATCGGTATTATAGTGCAGTTTTCCGGCGACGTGGAGCCGGGCGGCCTCCGTCATCTTGCCGCCACTTAGTCCTGACTATTCGGTTCCCGCGAGGTTTCGCGGCGATTTCGGGGCAGGCGGCAAATCGCCGCCGCTCGATTGGATAGGGCGCTGAACCTTGTATATAGCCCGCGTGCAACGAGTCGGGGGAGCCATCGGCAAGTTTCCCGACAAGTCGCCGTGACCGTTTCAATGAAAGCCATACCCGTCATCGCAGCGCTTGCAGTCGAACATTTCTTCAAATCTGAAGTTTGGTAAGACAGCCCCGCGTTGAATTGACCTCGATTCCCGCACCGATAGCTGGCTGCCTAAAGAAAGAAAGACCGTGCTGACACGCCTCGTTGTTTCCGTCGTCGGGTTCTGTACGCGATTTGCGATCCCGACCGTATTGGTTGCGGTGCTTTTGACGGCGTTCGCGGGTGTCTATGCCGTCCAGAATTTCGCCATCAACACCGACATCAACAAACTGATCTCGCCGAACCTCGATTGGCGGCAGCGCGATATCGCGTTTGAGAAGGCGTTCGATCAGGAGCGGCTGATCATCGCGGTGGTGGAAGCGCCGACGCCCGAGTTCGCCAGCGCGGCCGGCGCAGCGTTGGAGAAGAAGCTTCAGGAAAACCATGTCAATTTCGAATCGGTGCGGCGTCTCGGCGGCGGTTCGTTCTTCGAGAAGAACGGATTGCTGTTCCTGCCCACCGCCGAAGTTGCGCAGATCACCGGCCAGTTTCAATCGGCTGCGCCGTTGCTCGAAGTCATGGCAGGCGATCCCAGCCTGCGCGGGTTGACCGGCGCGCTGGAGATCGCGCTGATGGGCATCAAGCGCGGCCAGTTCACGCTCGATTCCGCCGCGCGTCCGCTCGACACCATCGCCGGCACGGTCGAGCAAACGCTCGACAAGGGTAATGCAGCCTTCTCCTGGCGCGGGCTGGTCAGTGACCAGCCGCCGACTGATGCAGACAAGCGCGCCTTCATCGAGGTCAAGCCGATCCTCAACTTCGACGAGTTGGAGCCGGGCAAAGCCGCGACCGATGCGATCCGCAAGGCGGCGAACGACATCAACCTCGCCGGGGAATACAGCGCGCGGGTGCGCCTGACCGGTCCGGTGCCGATCGCCAACGAAGAGTTCGCGACCGTGCAGGAAGGCGCGCTCGTCAACGGTATCGGCACCGTGCTTGTGGTGCTGTTCATCCTCTGGC
>JAFKKL010000212.1 GCA_017305595.1 Hyphomicrobiales bacterium
CGCTGTCGCAAGCATCGATGCACAGCGCGCAGGTGATGCACTCAAGCTGCTGTCCGTCGCGGATATCGATGCCCATGGGACATACGGCGACGCAGGCATTGCAGTCGACGCAATCGCCGACTGCCTGCCCTGCGGCCGCGGCCTTTTTGTCGTGACGCGTGCGCGGCTCGCCGCGCCACCCGCTGTAAGTGACGATGAGCGAATTTTCATCCAGCATTGCCGCATGAATACGAGGCCAAGGGCACATGTAAGTGCAGACCTGTTCGCGCATCAATCCACCGAAAACGTAGGTGGTGCCGGTCAGGATCGCGACCGTCATGTAGGCGACCGGCGCGGCCTGGCCGGTCACGAGACTGCGCAGCAATGTCGGCGCGTCGGCGAAGTAGAAGATCCACGCGCCTCCCGTTGTCACCGCGATGATCAGCCAGATCAGGTGCTTGGAAACCCGCCTGAACAACTTGTTGGCCGACCATGGTGCGGCATCGAGCTTGATGCGGGCATTGCGATCGCCCTCGACGGCACGTTCGACCACCAGAAAGAGATCGACCCACACCGTCTGAGGACAGGTGTAGCCGCACCATGCCCGCCCGACCGTCGATGTCAGCAGAAAAAGTCCGAACCCCGCCATGACCAGAAGGCCAGCGACGAAATAGAATTCCTGCGGCCATATCTCGATCGGAAAGAAATAGAAACGCCGGTTGGCTAGATCGACCAGCACGCCCTGATCCGGCGCGTAAGGGCCACGGTTCCAGCGCAGCCACGGTGTCAGATAATAGATGCCGAGGGTGATCAGCATCACGACCCACTTGAAACGTCGGAAGCGGCCTTCGGCTCTCTTCGGGAAGATTTTCTTGCGAGCCGCATAGAGTGGTTGGCGCACGCGTGCAGAGTTCACCGCCGTTGCGTCAAACGTTTCGATCTCCGACGTCTCAAACATTGTCAGTCTCCTGCGGAGCTTCCGAGGAAGCGCCGGCCCCCTTCACGTGCATCGCCCAGCGGCACGCGAACCTCTGGCGAGAGGCCGCGTGCCGGGGTTCGCACGCAAAACGTCGTGCAATCCTGCTATTCGCCGCCACCGAGCGAATGAACATAGACTGTCAGCTCCTTGACCGTCGTATCGCCGAGGCGAACGCCCCAGGCCGGCATCACGCCATGTTTCGGCGCCCTGACCTGCGCGGCGATAGCGGCGGGTGTCGATCCGTAAAGCCAGATGGCGTCCGTCAGATTGGGAGCACCGAGTTCGCGGTTCCCCTTGCCGTTGTCGCCATGGCAGGAAGCACAATTCTGCGCGAAAACATCCTTGCCGGCGGCGATGTCTCCGCCGCTGGCATTCTCGGCCTTGTTCGACAACGAGGCGACAAAAGAGGCGACCTGCATGATCTGCTTCGGTTGAAGAATATCGGCGAAAGCCGGCATCTCCGAGACACGCGTATTGGGGTCCTCTGCATAGCGAATACCATGGGCGATGGTCTGCTGGATCTGCTCGGCGCTACCGCCCCATAGCCAATCGTCATCGTTGAGGTTCGGATAGCCGGGCGAACCTTGCGCGCCGGAGCCGTGGCACTGCACGCAATTTACCTTGAACGCGGCCGCGCCCGCCGCGGCCGCAAAGGTACGCAGCTTCTCGTCGGCAAGAATTTCCTTCACCGACTTGGCCCCAATCGCGGCGATATAATCGGCC
>JAFKKL010000290.1 GCA_017305595.1 Hyphomicrobiales bacterium
GCGCCGCGAGCTGCCGGAAATCGACTATTGCGATGACGTCTACGCCTGTGCGAAGGGCGCCAATGCACTGGTGATCGTCACCGAATGGGTTCAGTTCCGCGCGCTGGATCTCAAGCGGCTTCGTGCCGAGATGCGACAGCCCATCATGGTCGATTTGCGCAACATCTATAGGCGCGAGGATGTCGAAGCTGTGGGGTTTGCGTATGAAAGCATCGGCCGGCCGAAGCCGCATGGCTAAGGCCTGCGTTCAAGACCAGTCGAAATCTCAGCCAGTATATTCCCGATACCATTGCACAAAGCGGGCAACACCCTCGCGCACCGGCACCTGCGGTTGATAGCCGACACTTGAGGCGATCATACTGACATCGGCGAAGGTGCTTGGCACGTCACCCGGTTGCATCGGCAAAAGTTCGCGGATCGCCTTCTTATTCAAAGAGGATTCGATCGCTTCGATGAATTCCGACAGCATGACCGGGTTGCTATTACCGATGTTGAATATGCGGAACGGTGCGCTGCTGGTCGCGGGGTCGGGGCGTTCGCTGTCCCAATTTGGATTCGGCCGCGCAATATCGTCGCTGGTGTGCAAGATGCCGTCGACGATGTCGTCGATGTAGGTGAAGTCGCGCATATGTTCGCCGTTGTTGAACAGCTTGATCGGCTCACCGGCGAAAATATTCCTCGTGAACAAAAACGGCGCCATGTCCGGTCGTCCCCACGGCCCGTAGACCGTGAAAAAACGCAAGCCTGTCGTCGGCAACCGAAACAGGTGACTGTAGCTGTGCGCCATCAGCTCGTTGGCGCGCTTGGTCGCTGCATAGAACTGCACCGGATGGTTGGCTCCGTCATGCTCGCTGAACGGCATTTTGGTGTTCGCGCCGTATACACTGCTGGTACTGGCGTAGACGAGATGCGGGGTGTGGGCCTCACGACAAGATTCCAGAAGGTTCGTGAAGGCGACGATATTGCTTTCGACATAAGCGCGCGGATTTTCCAGACTGTAGCGTACACCTGCTTGCGCCGCGAGATGGATAGCCCGGTCGAATTTATGACTGGCAAAGCACGAATCCAGCGTACGACGGTCAGCCAGGTCGGCACGAATAAACCGATAGCTGCCGGACGATCGCGCGGCGACCTCGTCCAACGCCCTTAGGCGCGCCTGTTTCAGGGCCGGATCGTAGTAGTCATTGACGACATCGATTCCGACCACGGAGTCGCCGCGCTCCAGCAGCCGCTTCGCCGTGTGGAATCCTATAAATCCAGCATTGCCGGTCACAAGTACCTGCATGAGATCTCCTTCATTTCATTTGTCCAGCGACGTGCGCTCAGAGCGAACCCGGACAGATGTGGCGCGTATCCAGCACATCAATGATGGCTATGTCTGGAATCGATCTCCCGCCGCCCCCCGTATGACACTTTGCTGACCGCTATTGAGCGGATAACCTGACGATCCCAGACTTGGCAATCTACGATTTTCCAAGCACCCGCTGGAGTCTGTTCCATGCCGTTTCCGTCCGCCTCCGCAGCGCTCGCCCGCTTCACCGTGCTCGATCTCACCCGTGTCCGCTCCGGCCCCACCGCCGTCAGGCAGTTGGCGGACTGGGGCGCCAACGTCATCAAGATCGAAGCACTGACCGATGGCGCAACCGGCGAACAACCGGG
>JAFKKL010000176.1 GCA_017305595.1 Hyphomicrobiales bacterium
GATCACCGGCGCCCTGATCGGCGTGTTCGTGATCAAGGCGATCCAGGAAAGCTTCGTGACGCTCGGCCCAAGTATCGTAGCGCAGTTTCCGGGGCTCGGGGGCGACGTCGTGTTCGCGCTGATGAACGTGTTTCTCGGCGGCATTATCGCAGCCTTCCTGATCTTCGAGCCACGTGGGCTGATGCATCGCTGGAACATCATGAAACGATCCTATCGCCTTTGGCCGTTCCCTTATTGATGGCCCTACACTTCAAATTTTGAAAGCAGTTCATGGGAGGAGTTAAGCAATGACAATCCTGAAGCACATCAAGGCGGCCGGTGTGGCGGCTGCATTCGGGCTGTTGACGGCCGCGGGGCCGGCCCAGGCCGAGACCACCTACAACGTCGCCTCACTCGCTGACTTCACCGGTCCCTATGCGGACGTGATGAAGGACCTGATCGGCGCGCGCCGGCCGGTGATCGATTGGTGGAACGCGGAAGTCGGCAAGAAGATCGGCGTCAAGCTCGGCACCAAGGACTACGATCATCGCTACGACGCCGCCCAGGTGGCGAGCCTGTGGCCCGGCATCAAAGCCGAACTCAATCCGATCATCGTTCTCGGCGTCGGCGGACCTGACGTCGCGGCGCTGCAGGGGCGGTTGCCGTCGGACAAGATTCCGATGGTGATGTCGACGGCTGCCTATGGCTTTGCCTGGAAGCCGGACCCGTGGATCTTCAATCAGCGTCCGACCTACAGCCACGAGGCCGCGGCCTTCTTCGAATGGTTTCGCCAGAAGCGCGGCGGCACCGGGCCGTTGAAGGTTGCGATCATTTCGTCGGAGGCCTCGCCCGCCTATGTCGATCAGCACAAGGGTGTTCAGCGTTACGCGGCGGACAATCCCGACAAGGTCGAGGTGGTTGAAGTCGTTTTCACGGAAGTTCAGCCCACCGATCTCACCACGCAGGTCAACCGCGTCACCAAGAAGGGCGCCAAAGTGGTCATGGTGATGACCAACACGGCGGCGGTGGTTGCCACCAAGCGCGCGCTGCAATCGCTCGGCAAGCAGGTGCCGATCGTCATGAGCTCGCACAACGGCCTGGCGGAATCCGGCCGCGCGATCGGCGATCTCAAGCAGATGGAAGGCGATTACGAAGTCTACGCGATGGCGGCGCCGACCGACGCCAAGACGGCGGGCCGCGAATTCTTCGACATGCTCCAGAGCAAGTATAACCTCAAGGCCAAGTGGACGGTGTCGGCGGTTCAGGGACTTGGTCAGGCACTGATCGCGATGCGGGCGATCGAAGCCGCGGCCAAGAAGGTCGGCCCGGACAAGATCACCGGCGAAGCGGTGCGCGAGGCGCTGATTTCGAACGCGATCACTCCCGATGACACCTTCAAGATCCTCGGCAACATCAAGTTCTCCAGCGATGCGCCGTTCCCGACGCAGGGCATGGTCGCGAGCATCGCGACCGTGAAGGACGGCAAGTACACCGAGGCGGCCGAGAGCGTTCCGGTGCCGACCCTCAACAAGTGGTGAAGAAAGGTGGTCTGGCCGGGTTCGTATGAACCCGGCCAGAATTCCTCCGGAGGCTTGCGTCTTGCTCGAACTCAACAACGTTGAAGTCATCTACAGCGACGTCATTCTGGCGGTGAAGGGCATCTCGCTCGCCGTGCCGGACGGCAAGTGTGTGGCGCTGCTTGGCGGCAACGGTGCCGGCAAGTCGACGACGCTGAAGGCGATCTCCGGCATCATCCGCGTCGAGGACGGTCGGGTGACGTCCGGCAACATCAGTTTCGACGGAAAGCGGATCGATAAGGTCGAGCCGACTGACGTGGTTCGCAGCGGCATCATTCACGTGATGGAAGGCCGCCGCGTGTTGCGCCATCTGACCGTGGAGCAAAATCTCCAGGTTGGCGGCCATATGGAATCGTCCGGCCGCGAAGTGCGCAAACGCCTCGACGACGTTTACGATCGCATTCGCCGGCTTGCGGCGCTCAAGGACCGTGTGACCGGTTATCTCTCCGGTGGCGAACAGCAGATGGTCGTGATCGGCCGGGCGATGATGGCCAATCCCAAACTGATTATGATCGACGAGCCGTCGCTCGGTCTCGCACCGCTGATGATCGATGAGGTCTTCGAGTTGTTGAAGCAACTCAAGGCGAGCGGTACCACGCTGTTGATCGTCGAGCAGAATACGCGCGTGGCGCTCGATATCGCCGACTACGGTTATGTCATGGAAAACGGCCGCATCGTCCTCGAAGGCGCTGCTGAAGAGCTGCGCAACAACGAGGACGTGCGGGAATTCTATCTCGGGCTTGATCTTGAAGGCGAGCGCAAGAGCTACCGCGACATCAAGCACTACCGACGGCGTAAGCGCTGGCTCGGTTGAGCCGGCGCGTCAAACGTCCTTGCGGTCGACCACGAATGGCGCGTCGGCCGGAAGCTCGTCGGCAGTCACGACCTCGATCCGATCAGCCTTCAGCCGCGACAGCGCGGTGAAACGCGCGGGCACCGCGCCCAGCACCGTGTCGCGATCCGCATCCGACGACAGCGCAAGACGTAGTGTGATCTCCTCGCGCTGCTGCGGCCGCGCGACGATGGCTTGTGCCCGGCCGATACCGGGAATCGAGATCGCGAGATCTTCGAGCTGGCGCGGGTAGATGAAAATTTCTCGCGCCTTCACCGCCTGGCCGACGCGCCCCTGCAACATGCCGATCTGCTGCACGGTGCCGTCGGCATTCATTGCCGTCGCCGCGGCGACGTCGCCGGTGCCGAACCGGATCAGCGGCCAGCCCGGGGTGAGGGTGGTGACCACGATCTCGCCCGGCTCGCCTTCCGGCAGCGGCGCGCCTGTCAGCGGATCGCAAATTTGCACGATGCGATCCTGATGAATCTCGTAGCCACCGTCTTGTGCGCCGTTCTCGAATCCGATCACACCGAAGTCCGCGGTCGCATAGACCGCAAAGGTGTGAATGCCGTACTTGGCTTCCAGCCGACGGCGCTTGCCGAGCCAGTCGCCCAGTTCGCCGCCGAGCAGCGCTGATTTCACCTTCCACCCGCCGGGTAGTTTGTGCCCCATGGCTTCGATCGCTTCCGCGAGGGTGATGAAGAAGGCCGTCGATGCACAGATGCAGGTGACGCCGAGGTCCATCACCAGCTTGGCTTGCAGTTCACTGCCGCCGGTGCCGGCCGGGATCACCGTAGCGCCGGCCGCGCGCAATCCTTCGTCGAGCAGCAGGCCGGCCGGCACCAGGTGATACGACCAGGTGTTGAGCACGCGATCGCCAGGGCCGAGGCCGGCGGCGGAAAACGCGGTGCCGAAACCATGGCCGTCGCGATCATGCCGGAGTTGAGGTTCGTTGATCGGGCCGGGCGAAACGAAGATGCGCGCGATATCCTCGTCTTTCGCGGCAAGGAAGCCGCCGAACGGCGGCCGCTGCTGCTGCAAATCGACGAGAGACTCTTTCTTGAGGACGGGCAGCCGCGACAAATCGCCCACGGTCTTGAGGTCGGCCGGGCCAAAGCCAGCGCGATCGAACATCTCGCGGATCGCGGGTGCAAGCTCGTAGGCAGTCTGCTGAATCTGCTGGAGGCGGGCGAATCGCGTGTCCTGACTCATTGCTGTTTCCTCTCGACGTCTTGCAGCTTGCCTGTCTTATTTGCCGGTGAAGCGCGGTTTGCGTTTTTCCTCGAAGGCAGCAAGTCCTTCCTTCAGGTCGTGACTGTAGGCGTGGACTTCGCTGGCGAGCAACTCCTGTCGTAAGGCTACAGCAGCCGGCTGTTCAAGGCCATCATCGACCAGTGCTTTCATGCGGCGAAGCACGAGTGGGCTCTTGTTGGCGAGCTTGGCGACCAGCGCCTCGGTAGCGGTGATCAACGCATCATCGTCAACGACCTCATTCACCAGTCCGGCGGCGACGAGTTGGTCTGCCGGTACGAACTCGCCGGTGTAAAGCAGATATTTCGCGCGGGTCGGGCCGATCTTGCGCGGCAGCCGCACCGAACTGCCGCCGCCCGGCAGCAGGCCGTAATTCGAGTGAGCATCACCGAGCTTGGCCGAGCGCGCGGCGATGACGAGATCGCAGCACAGCATCAGTTCGAGGCCGCCGGCCAGCGTCAGCCCGTTGAGCGCGGCAATCACCGGCATCGGGAATGTTTCAAGCCGGTTCATGACCAGAAGAATCGTATCGAGAAAGCGGCCGAGCGCGGTTTCGTCATTGCCGGCTTCGCCGCGCACGAATTTCAGATCGGCGCCGGCGCAGAACGCGCGCCCCGTTCCGGTCAGGACCACCGCGCGCGCTTCCGATTGCGGGGCCTTGTCGAGCGCAGTGTTGATTCCTGAAATGATGGCCGGGGTGAGGGCATTAAGCGCATCCGGCCGATTCAGCGTGATCCACATCGCGTTGCCGCGAATTTCAGAAATCACCGATTCCATGGCACTTCTCCCGAGAATTGACTACGTAGTTAGTTGATTATTTCGTCGGTTATGTTACAGACTATAGAGGTGAAATCAAGCTCAGCACCTGTTGGAGTGCGTATCGACATGAGCCTTCCTCTTGCTGGAATTCGGGTGGTCAGCCTAGCCGAGCAGTATCCGGGGCCTTACGCCACGCTATTGCTGGGCGATCTCGGTGCTGAGGTGATTTTGGTCGAACGTCCCGGTGTCGGTGATCCGGCACGGCAATTCCCGGCGTTCCATGCCGCGCTCAATCGCGGCAAGCAGTCGGTGGCACTGGATCTCAAGAGCGATGAGGGCAAGCAGCATCTGCGCCGCCTGATCGCGTCCGCCGACGTGCTGATGGAGGGATATCGTCCCGGCACTATGGCGCGCCTCGGCTTCGGTTACGAGGCGATGGCGCAACTCAATCCGCGGCTGGTTTATGTGTCGATCTCGGGATTCGGGCAGGATGGCCCTTATCGCGATCGGCCCGCGCATGACATCTCGTATCAGGCGCTCGCGGGCTTTCTGTTCCGTCATGCCGAAGTTGGGTCGGTCGAGGAGCCGGGCAGCATCGCGGTCGGCGATCTGTCGTCCGGCATGTTCGCGGCGGTGGGGACGCTGGCGGCGCTGCTGGAACGCGAACGCAACGGCAAGGGAAAGTACATCGACGTCTCGATGACCGATGGTCTGGTGTCGTGGATGTCGGTGATGCTCGGGCCGGTGATGAACGGCGCGCCGCTGGCCGACATCGGCGCCGAGCCGGCCTACGGCGTGTTCAAGTGCGCCGACGGTAAATTGCTCACGCTGTCGATCGCGCACGAGGACTGGTTCTGGCGGCCGCTGTGTGAACTCCTTGGCTTGCCCGATGCCGCCGGCTTGAATCGCAACGAGCGCGTTGCGCGGAATGAGACGTTGCAGCGTCAGGTCGCCGCGGTGTTGGCGACACGCAACCGTGACGATTGGGCCGAGAAGCTCGACGCCGCCGGCATTCCGTGGGGGCCGGTGAAAGGTAATGAACGGCGACGGAGTGCGACATCATCATGTGGCGCAGCCATTGATCTTTTCCGGCGAGCATCCGGGGCCTCGTTCTGGCGTGCCCGGCCTCGGCGAACATACCGAGCAGGTGCTGCGCGCACTGCCGGAATTGAAGAACAACTAAGGGAGACGCGACGGCTTCGGCCGCAGGGAGGACGCTATGGACGACATCTATGTGGTCGGCGTTGGCATGACGCCGTTCGGGCGTATGCTCGATGTCGATATGAAAACGCTGTCGCGTACCGCGGTGGATGCCGCGCTGGGCGATGCCGGCTTGCAGAAAACCGATGTCGAGGGCGCGTTCTTCGCCAATGCCTCGCAAGGCCATATGGAACGTCAGCACATGATCCGCGGTGAGATTTTGCTGCGCGAGATGGGCGTCGGCGGCATTCCGGTGGTGAATGTCGAGAACGCCTGCGCGAGCGGCAGTTCGGCGTTCAATCTGGCGGTGACATTCCTCAAGGCCGGTGAGGGCGATGTTGCGCTGGCGCTCGGCGCGGAGAAGATGTTTTCCACCGATCGCAAGCTGATGTTCGAGGCGTTCGACAGCGCGTGGGACGTCAGCCGTGACGATGAAATCCGCGAGCGCCTGTTGTCGCTTGGCGAAGGCGTCGAGGTGCCCGACGGCACCACCTCGGACAAACCCTATAGCGTGTTCATGGACGTCTATGCGGCGTTCTCGCGCCAGCACATGAAGCGCTTCGGCACCACGCAGCGCCAGTTGGCGGCGGTTGCGGCGAAGAACCATCGGCATTCGGTGGAGAATCCGCTCTCACAATTCCGCAACGCCTATTCGGTGGACGAGGTGCTGAGCGCGCCGCCGATCACCTATCCGCTGACGTTGCCGATGTGCTCGCCCATCTCCGATGGCGCGGCGGCGGCCGTTCTCGTCACCAAGGCGGGATTGAAGCGGCTTGGCCTCGATGAGAAGCGCGCGATCCGCGTGCTGGCCTCGGTAATCCAGACCGGCAGCGATCGCGATCCGGCGGCGGTCGAGCGGCACTGCACCGCGCTAGCGGCCAAGAAAGCCTATGACAGGGCCGGCATCGGTCCCAACGATGTCTCCGTTGCCGAGGTGCACGACGCCACTGCGATGGGCGAGATCATTCAGATCGAGAATCTCGGCTTCTGCGATTTCGGCGACGGTGGCGTGATTTCCGAACGCGGCGACACGTCGCTTGGCGGACGCATTCCGGTCAATCCGTCCGGCGGTCTGGAATCCAAGGGGCATCCGGTCGGCGCCACTGGCATCGGTCAGGTCCACGAGTTGGTCGCGCAACTGCGCGGCGAAGCCGGCGCACGGCAGGTAGAAGGTGCGCGTATTGCGCTCGCTGAAAACGGCGGCGGTCTGCAAGGCATCGAAGAGGCTGTGGCCTGCATCACCATCCTTGGCCGTTAAAGCAAATCGAATCACGGGAGACGTTCATGCAGTTGGATGGCAAGGTCGCAATCGTCACCGGCGCCGCGTCGGGGCTCGGGCGGGCGTCGTGCATCGCCTTGGCAAAGGCAGGTGCGCGGATCGCGGCGTTCGATCGCGACGAGGCGCGGTTGGCCGATGTCTGTCGTGAGCTGGGCGGCGATGTGCTCAGTCGCGTTGTCGATGTCGCCAACGAAGAAAGTGTCAGCACCGCCGTCGATGCGGTGGTCGCGAACTTCGGCGCGCTACATATTGCCGTCAATTGCGCCGGCGTTGCCGATGCATCGAAAACGGTATCATCAAAAGGGCAGCCATTTCCGCTCGCGACCTGGAGCAAGGTGATCGGTATCAATCTCACCGGCACCTTCAACATCATCCGTTTTGCGGCGGTGGCGATGACGCGCAATGCTCCCGAGGGTGCGAGCGGAGAACGCGGCGTCATAATCAACACCGCGTCGGGTGCGGCGTCGCAAGGGCAGGTCGGTCAGGCCGCCTACAGCGCCAGCAAGGCCGGCGTCATCGGCCTCACGCTGCCGGTGGCACGCGACCTTGCCGAGCATGGCATTCGCGTGGTGTCGATTGCGCCTGGGTTGTTCGATACCGGTATGGTCGCCGGCATGCCGCCGAAGGTGTCGCAGTCGATCGTCGATCGGATGATCCTGTACCCGAACCGGATGGGGCAACCCGACGAGTTCGCCGGTCTGGTGCGACACATCGCGGAGAACGCCTATCTCAACGCCACCACGATCAGCCTCGATGCCGGCGCGCGAATGCAGCCGCGTTAGAGAAGACCTAGCCTTTTATATGTGAGGTTGAAAGCGCGGACCGTCTCCGACCCGCGTGCGGACCAGCCTAATCCATGGGGCGACATGGAAGGCGCCCATCAGCAGATACATGGTCGTCATCCCACCCAGCGACGACGCATGCACGCTCGAGCAGAACGCCTCCGCAGGACCGCCGCCCGGCATACTTGTCAGCACGGCCATGGCGGCGAAGATCGGCGAGGCCATCAGCCCCAGACCGTCGGTGATCCTGACCGCGGCAGCATTTCGGGTGGGCACGCGCCCGTCGATGCCATTTGAGCAAAGTTCGCTCATGACTTGGTGCTCCCCTGTTTGTTTCGGAAAGCCGCCTCGCCGGCATCCGACACCGCGACCCATTTTGGGTCCGGCGCGGCGTTGGGGACGTAGCTGTCGTTCCAATTCCACCATTTGTACGGGCGGCTTTGGGGATAGCCTGCCGGTGAATCTTCCCAAGTCTCCTGACGGCCGAGCGCGGTCATGTCGAGGTAGCTCCACACAGTGCCCATCGCTTCATCGCCGCGACTGTTGATGAGGTAGGTACGGAATATGCGTTCGCCGTCACGGATGAAGGCGTTGTGGCCGTGCCATTGATCCACGCCGAAGTCGGTATCGAAGCTGTCGGTGATGGTGAACCAGGGAATGGTCCAGCCCATGCGCGCCTTCAACCGAGCGATGTCGGCCTGTGAAGCGCGTGAGGCGTAGACCAGCGTGGTATCCCGCGCGTTAAGATGGGCGAGGTTGGAAACCTGATCGGCGACGAGGGAGCAGCCGATGCAGCCATGCTCCGGCCAGCCGTGCACGCCGGGCTCGAAGAAGGCGCGATAAACGATCAACTGCCGGCGGCCATCGAACAGGTCGAGCAGGCTGACCTTGCCGCGGGGGCCGTCGAACTCATATGTCTTTTCCACCGCGAGCCACGGCATCCGCCGTCGCTCCGCGGCCAGTGCATCTCGGGCGCGGATATGCGCCTTTTCCTTGATGAGAAGCTGCTCGCGCGCGGCTTCCCATTCCTGCGATGATACGACCGATGGTGTCTGCATGGCAGTTTCTCCGCCTTTCGGTTGGTTTTTGGCTGGTGTAGTCATGGTCATTCAAACCTCCCACCTTGAGCGAGTTCCACGCCTCGCGGTGGGAGGCGCGTCATGCTGTTGTTCGTGAGATAAATTCTGGCACCGAACATTCCGGGGGTGGGAGTTACAAGTGTGACGGGATTGCGATGGACTCGCTGATCACCGCCGCGGCGCAGGCCCTCGCGACCGGCGACCCTCTCAGCGCGTTGAAACGCGTCGCTTTGCGTGACGACGCGCCGGCGTTGGCATTGCGTGGCGTCGCGATGGCGCAGCTTGGCGATCTCGTCCGCGCCAAGGAGCTTCTCAAACAGGCCGTGCGCGCCTTCGGTCCCAAGGATCAGATCGCGCGAGCGCGTTGCGTGGTGGCCGAAGCGGAAATCGCGCTGGTGTCGCGCGATCTGACTTGGCCAGCCAAATCGCTCGACGCTGCGCGTGTGGTGCTCGAACGGCGTGGTGATCGTGTCAATGCTGCGCATGCCGCATGTCTCGCGGCGCGCCGCCTTCTACTTATCGGTCGGATCGATGATGCCGAGCGTCTGCTCGTGTCCGTTCAGCCTGCGTCACTTTCGCCGGCGTTGCGTGCCGGCTATGAGCTGGCGATGGCAGGAATAGCAATCCGGCGGTTGCGGACCGGCGCCGCGCGCAATGCCCTCGCCCGAGCCGCGCGTGCCGCTCAGATGACCGGAAGTTCTGCTTTGCAGGCCGAGGTGGAGAATGTCGCGTTGTTGATCACGCAGCCCGCAGCGCGAGCGATGGTGCACGGAAGTGAACGAAGCCTTCTGCTGGAAGACGTCGAGGTGCTGTTGGCGTCGGATACCCTGGTGATCGACGCCTGCCGCAACGTCGTCAGAACCATCAACGAGACTGTTTCGCTTGCGAGTCGCCCGGTGTTATTTGCTCTTGCGCGTGCGTTGGCCGAGGGATCGCCAGGCGACGTCAGCCGGGATGAATTGGTCAAGCGAGCTTTTCGTGCAAAACATGCCGATGAATCGCATCGCGCGCGGTTGCGCGTCGAGATCGGGCGCTTGCGCACGGAGCTTGGTGTTCTTGCGGACATCAACGCGACGGCGCGAGGCTTTACGCTATCTCCGAAACATGTGCGCGAAGCCGTTGTGTTGGCGCCGATCACGGAGGGCGAGCACGCCGACGTTATCGCATTGCTCGCCGATGGCGAGGAATGGTCGAGTTCGGCGCTGGCGATTGCACTTGATGTCAGCCCGCGGAGCGTACAACGCGCGCTCGAGCAACTGTCGATCGCCGGCAAAGTGCAATCGTTTGGCCATGGCCGTGCGCGGCGTTGGACGACACCGTCGGTTCCGGGTTTCCCGACAACACTGTTACTCCCCGGTCCGCTGCCGGGAAGTTAGTGTTGAGCTACGAAACTGAAGCGAATGGCAGCTCCACAGATGTGCGAAGGCGCCAGATGCTCGATGGACAGGTGAATACATGAAACACGCCAAGGCAGAAGTTCTTCAGGAATACGGACCGTTTCCGGATGCCGATCAGGTTCACGGCCTGACCTTCGATGGCCGCCATGTCTGGTTTGCGTCCGGTGAGAAGCTGAACGCGCTCGACCCGGATAGTGGGCAGATCGTACGCTCGATCGATGTTGCCGCACATGCCGGAACGGCTTTCGATGGCCGATATCTGTTTCAGATCGCGGAGGATCGAATTCGGAAAATCGATCCGGAGACCAGCGAGGTGTTGTCCAGCATCCCCGCGCCCGGTTCCGGTGGCGACTCCGGTCTTGCCTGGGCGGAGGGCTCGCTGTGGGTCGGACAGCACCGTGGCCGCAAGATTCATCAAGTCGATCCCGCGACGGGCGCGATTTTGCGCACCATCGAATCCAATCGTCTCGTAACCGGGGTGAGCTGGATCGATGGCGATCTTTGGCACGCGACCTGGGATGACGACGGCAGCGACGTGCGGCGCATTGATGCCAAAACCGGTGAGATTTTGGAGATGCTCGATATGCCGCCGGACACCGGCGTTTCGGGCCTTGAATCGGACGGCGGTGAACGCTTCTTTTGCGGCGGCGGCCGCACTGGAAAAATCAGGACAATCCGGCGACCGCGTCGCAAGACCTGAACGGGTTGGTCATGCGATCGCCCCCGACACGCAATTGCCACGCACTCAAGCTAGCTGGCTATGGTTGCTTGATAGGCGTGCTATCGGCACGGCATTAACCAGCCTGGGCCGGTACCATCCGGCCCTTATAGGAATGTGTGAGTAATGTTCGGACATATGATGAAAGCATGATGAGCAAGAGTGATACGAGACGGTTTTCGGAATCACCAAAATTCTTGCTTGAGCGCCTCAATCAGTCTCGGCATGTTTGGGACTATTGGCGATGCTCCGGGCCGCATGTCGTGGAAATGGGGACTGTGCGCGGTCTTGGTGTGGGACTGCCGACGCATTTCCATGCAGAGGATCAAATCACATTTGTTTTGGTCGGACGTCGTCGCTTCTACATTGGCGGCGCGTTGGTCGAGGTGTCCGCAGGGAACGCGGTTCGCATCCCTGCTGGAACGCCGCATCGATCGCTTGACGAAGAATCGGAAGTCGTTTGCGTCAATGTCTACGCCAATGCGGCGAGTGATGGATCGCAAGCGGATATTGCCGGCCTGGCAAGTGCATGCGGATGCCATGAGCCGGTCTCTGCGCTACAATGGCCCGTTCAGGTGGGGCACCACACCAGCCTTGGTGTTCTTCCCGTCGCCATGGATGATATGGAGTTGCTTCGCCAGAAGCCTGTCGCGCAAGCTGCTTTGCGAATGGGCATGACGCGCGAAGGTTTCTCCAGAAAGATCAAGAAAGCTTACGGAATCGCGCCCCAGGAAATCGGGCTGATGGCCCGACTGAACAATGCCAGGCAGTCGCTTCAGCAAGGGCACCACACTGCCGCCGCAGCGGCGGCTTCAGGATTTTCGGATCAAAGTCACCTCGGCCGCTGTTTCGTGAGGACGTTCGGCGTAACACCCGGCCGCTATCGCGCGGGATAATGCTGATCACATCTGTTCTATAACAGCGCGCACTGCCCGGTTATTCATCCCATCCGGCGCGCTGGCCGCGCCTTGTTTGGGAGCGCGGTATGACACCTGCCTTGCAATTTTTTTTGCCTCTGATCGTGGTTGCGGCCGGCGTCAGCGTCGCGTTTCAGCAGATTTTGAATGCAAACTTGCGCACCGAACTCGGCTCGCCTTGGTGGGCCGGTTTTGTGAGCTACCTTGTCGGCATGATCATCATGCTCGCCGTGGCGCTGCTTATACCAGGGCCCCGGCCGAGCCTGTCCGCCATCAGCGGAAGTTCCTGGATCTCATGGACGGGCGGATTCTTCGGCGCCGTCTTCATCGGCATTGCGATTATCATGGTGCCGCGTCTTGGCGCGGCGACAGTGCTCGCTCTGATTGTCGTCGGCCAGATGGTCGGATCGATCGTGTTCGATCATTTCGGGTTGCTGGGTCTGCAACAGCAGCCGGTAAATCTCGCAAGGCTGCTGGGAGCCGGGATGCTTGTTTCGGGCGTGGTTCTGATCAGGATGTAACATGCGAGTGCGGGGCATGGGCTCTGGCGCGATAAAGACACCCCTCGACGCTGCTCCTTGACGGCGGACACGCCCAAAGCTCGCGTCCGATGCCGAAGCCTTGTCGGCTGGGAGTGGGCACCGACAAAGGTATCCGTTTCCCGGAAAATCCGGGAATGGACGCCGGGCAAATTATCGAACATTGTTACGCGGATCGCAGCGACTTCGGCTTCGGAAGCGACGTTCGTTTCGAAGCATGAGGCGCGCCATCCGCCGTCGGCACCGTGTCCGCAGAAGGCACGGCCAACCAGGTAACGGGACGAAACAATTTCGAGGAGGAGCCTCAACATGTCAGGCGCGCATTTGCTCGATCGGCTGATCAGCAACGAGTATCCGAAATTCACCAATAGCGCTGAGGTGCGCGCCTTTGAGCAGGCTCCTTATCGCGATCGCATCGCTGCGGCGAGCACCTACGATGCGATCAAACTCGGCGCGAGCCACAATCCCGATGCGCCTGCCATTCAGTTTCTCGCCAATGCCGACCCGGCCGATCAGCCGCTCGTCATCAGCCATCGTGACTTCCTGGCCCGCGTGACGCAGGCTGCAAACATGTTCCATGCGCTCGGCGTCGGCACGGGCGATGTGGTCAGCTTCATGCTGCCGCTTTTGCCCGAAGCTTTCATCACGCTGTTCGGCGCCGAGGCGACGGGGATCGTCAATCCGATCAATCCACTCCTTGAGCCGCATCAGATCGAGGAAATCCTTGAAGCCGCGCAGACCAAGGTGCTGGTGACCCTCGGTCCGATGCCGGGGACCGACATCTGGCAAAAGGTGCAGCAGGTGCGCGGCAAGTTGAAGCACCTCAAGGCGATCGTGGTGGTGCACGGCCCCGCCGATCCTGGCAACGGGGTGCATTCATTCAGCGAACTCATGAAGGATCAACCATCCGACCGGCTCGTCAGCGGCCGGCCGATCTCAGCCCAGGACGTCGCGGCCTATTTCCACACCGGCGGCACCACTGGCACGCCAAAACTGGTGCGGCATACCCATGAAAATCAGGTCTATCAGGCCTGGGCCGTCAACCTGCTCCTCAAGACCCGGCCAGGGGGCAATCTGCTATTCGGAATGCCGCTGTTTCATGTCGGCGGCTCGCTGACTCAGGTTCTGAGCACCCTTTCGGCCGGCGGCTGCCTTGTGGTCCTCTCGCCTGCCGGATGGCGCAATCCATCGTCGGTGAAGAACATCTGGGGCCTTGTCGAACGGTTCAAGCCCGAGGGACTTTCGAGCGTGCCGACCGTTCTGGCGGCGGTGCTCGGCATTCCTCCCGGCAATGCCGATCTGTCGAGCCTGAGGTTCGCGGCTGGCGGCGGCTCTGCGATCCCGGTCGCGGTCGGCAACGCGATCCAGCAGAAGTTGGGGCTCCCGGTGTACGAAGTCTACGGCATGACTGAGACGTCGAGCGTTCACACCATCGCCTTTCCTGATCAGCCGATCCGGATCGGTTCTGTGGGATTTCCGGTGCCCTATAGCCGGGTACGCATCGTCAAGCTCGACGCGTCCGGGGGCGCCGTCGGCGATTGTGCCGTCGATGAGATCGGCGTGGTGGCGATGGCAGGGCCGGGTGTCTTCGGCGGCTATCTCAACGAAGCGCACAACGGCGAAGCATTCGTCGAAGCCGGCTGGGTCAATTCCGGCGACCTCGGTCGTCTGGACAAGGACGGGCTGCTTTGGATTACCGGGCGCGCCAAGGATCTGGTGATCCGCGGCGGTCACAATATCGATCCCGGCCCGATCGAAGATATCCTATTCCAGCATCCTGCGGTGAGCCTTGCCGCTGTCGTCGGCCAGCCCGATGCCTATGCCGGCGAACTGCCGGTGGGCTACGTTCAGTTGAAGCCGGGCGCAAGTGTTGCGCCGGGTGAACTTGAAGCGTGGGCGCGGGAACGGACGCCCGAACGCGCCGCCGTTCCGGTGCAGGTCATCGCGGTCGATCCGATGCCGCTCACCGGGGTTGGAAAGGTCTTCAAGCCGCAACTCCGTTGGGATGCCGCCTCGCGAGTGTTCGCCGGCATTCTCTCGCCGATCCGTGAACGCGGAATCGACTGCAAGGTCGATGTGGGAGCGCACGGCAGCCACGGCAGCTTGGCCACGGTCACGCTTCGCAACGTGCCGGACGACCAGCGCGCTGCGCTTGCCGAGGAAGTGCATCGCCTGCTCAGCCCGTTCGTGATGCGCCATGAGGTGGTGTGGGAATAGCCGACGCGCATCTTGCAATCGATTCATGCGTCGGTTTTCCGGAGCAGAGCGTTGGGCGCGGAAGCGTGTCAGCTGCGATGCGCAAGGATGAAGCGGAGGCGTATTTCAGCTTTCGTTGACGCAGTTCGCAACGGCGATTTTCCGTCTCGCAGAACGTCGCCGTGAAGCGCGCGGGGCGCCACCGCAGTTTTGCGGCTTGCGCTTTCGGGCACCAGACACAATGCTGACAAGCAGATCGCCCTTCGGGAACAGCCACGAGAGCAGGAGCGCGCGAAATGTCTGTCGGCCAAGCGAATGCCATCGGAAACCGCTCACAGGATGCCGACGCATATGACGTTGTGATCGTCGGCGCTGGCTTCGCCGGCATGTATATGCTGCATCGATTGCGCGGATTGGGATTGTCGGCGCGTGTGTTCGAACAAGGCAGCGGCGTTGGCGGCACCTGGTATTGGAACCGCTATCCCGGCGCGCGATGCGACGTTGAAAGCATGCAGTATTCCTATTCTTTCTCCGAAGAACTCCAACAGGAATGGGAATGGAGCGAACGCTATGCACCGCAGCCGGAAATCCTGCGCTACGCCAATCATGTCGCCGATCGGTTCGATCTGAGATCCGACATTCAATTCAACACGCGCGTCGAGCGCGCCGTGTTCGATGAACGCGCGAGGGATTGGTCGGTGACCGTCTCGGATGGAAAGACTGTCCGGGCGCAATTCGTGGTGCTGGCGACGGGTTGTCTCTCCAATGCCCGCACGCCGGATTTCAAGGGACTCTCGGACTTCACGGGCGAAGTCTATCATACCGGTCATTGGCCGCACCAACCGGTGGACTTCACCGGCAAGCGCGTAGCGGTGATCGGTACCGGATCATCGGGCATCCAGTCGATCCCGATCATCGCCGATCAAGCGAGCCAACTCACGGTGTTTCAGCGCACGCCCAACTTCAGCGTGCCGGCGCGCAATGCGCCGCTGTCGCCGGAGGAGCGAGATTTCTTCCGTGCCAACTACACGGAAATACGTCGCAAGGCGCGCGAGGAGATGCGCAACGGCATCTACCAGGAACTGCCCGAGAAAGGTGCGTTGGAAGAGAGCGCTGCCGATCGGAATGCGCGTTATGGCGCGCGCTGGGACAAGGGCGGCCTGACCTTCACCGCCACCTATAACAACATCGCACTCGACAAGGCCGCCAACGACACCGCCGCCGACTTCGTTCGCGCCAAAATCGCCGAGATCGTCAAGGACTCGGAAGTCGCGAAGCTGCTGCAGCCGAATGACCATCCGATTGGCTCGAAGCGGATATGCGTCGATACCGATTATTACGCGACCTACAATCGCGCCCACGTCGAACTGGTTGATGTCAGAGCCAATCCGATCGAGGAGATTCTTCCGCACGGTCTCAAGGCGGGCGGAAAGACTTATGATTTCGATGTGCTGGTGCTGGCGACAGGTTTCGATGCCATGACCGGTTCGGTCGCAAGGATCGATATCAGCGGGCGGTCGGGGCAGACTCTCAATGAAAAATGGGAAGCCGGTCCGCGCACTTATCTTGGCCTTATGAGCGAAGGATTTCCGAACCTGTTCGTCATCACCGGGCCAGGCAGCCCTTCGGTGCTGAGCAACATGATCGTCTCGATCGAGCAGCATGTCGAGTGGATCACCGATTGCCTCGATTATATGCGCGCGAACGGACTCGATTGCATGGAGGCAACGCGCGCCGCCGAGGATAACTGGGTCGACCACGTCAACGACGTCGCGCATGGCACGCTCTATCCGCAGGCCAACTCCTGGTATATGGGCGCCAATGTTCCCGGCAAGCCGCGTATCTTCATGCCCTATATCGGCGGCGTCGGCGTCTACCGGCAGATTTGCAATGATGTGGCCGCGAAAGGCTACGAAGGCTTTACGATGAGCGCAGCGGCGCCAACGCGGCGGGTGGCGGCATCGTCCTAGACTGAATACGCGGCGATTGGGGTCTCAGAAATGCAACTCACTCATGAACATGAAGAATTGCGGCGAACCTATCGGCGCGTGATCGATGAGGAAATTAACTCGCACGTCAACGAGTGGGAAGCAGCGCAGATATTTCC
>JAFKKL010000177.1 GCA_017305595.1 Hyphomicrobiales bacterium
GATCGCCGCGCAGCGCGGACTGGTACATGTGATCGGCACCACGGGCCTTACGGCCTCCGACAACGCCATCATCAAGAGCGTGACCAAGCAGGCTGTGGTGGTGCAGGCCGGCAATATGAGTCTCGGTGTCAATCTGCTCGCCGCGCTGGTGAAGCGCGTCGCGCGTTCGCTCGATCCCAGTTTCGATATCGAAATCGTCGAGATGCATCACAAGGCGAAGATCGACGCGCCGTCCGGCACCGCGCTGATGCTGGGCGAGGCGGCGGCGGCCGGGCGTGAGATTCAGTTGCACGATCATTCGGCGCGCGGCCGCGATGGCATCACGGGCGCGCGTCGCAGCGGCGATATCGGCTTCGCGGCGTTGCGCGGCGGCACCGTGACCGGCGATCACACCGTGATCTTCGCCGGGCCTTATGAGCGCATCGAACTTTCGCACAAGGCCGAAGATCGCATGATCTTCGCGCATGGTGCGCTCAAGGCCGCGATGTGGGCGAAGGGCAAGCCGGCGGGTCTTTATTCGATGGCCGACGTGCTCGGCTTGAGCGATTTCTGAAACAAGTTGTCAAACAAATCCGAGTGCGTCGCTGGTTGTTTCAGCGACCATCGCAAACACGAAGTGGAATGGAAAAGGTATGAGCGATCGACTTCTCGTCCTCGTGCGTCACGGCCAAAGCGAATGGAATCTGAAGAATCTTTTCACCGGCTGGAAAGATCCTGATCTCACTGCGCAGGGGCGGAACGAGGCCGCGGATGCGGGACGCAAGCTGAAGGCGCAAGGATTGACGTTCGACGTCGCCTTCACGTCGGCGCTGACGCGCGCCCAAAACACGCTCGATATCATCCTGAAGGAAATGGGTCAGAGCGGATTGCCGATCCATAAAAATCTCGCGTTGAACGAGCGCGATTACGGCGATCTCTCCGGTTTGAACAAGGACGATGCGCGCAAGAAGTGGGGCGAGGAGCAAGTGCATGTCTGGCGCCGCTCCTACGACGTGCCGCCGCCGGGCGGCGAAAGCCTGAAGGACACATTGGCGCGCACGCTGCCGTACTTCGTGCAGGAGATTCTGCCCTGCGTGCTCCGTGGTGAGCGCACGTTGGTGGCCGCGCACGGCAATTCGCTGCGTGCGCTGATCATGGTGCTGGAGAAGCTGACGCCTGAAAACATTCTCAAGCGCGAATTGGCGACTGGCGTTCCGGTGATCTATCGCCTCAACGCCGACGCGACAGTGGCATCGGTGCTCGATCTCGCGGCGTGAGCAGGCGCAAGTACTTGCAGCCTTCGCAACGTCATTGCCGGGCTTGACCCGGCAATCCATCGATTCTTAAGAGATGGATGCCCGGATCAAGTCCGGGCATGACGAACGATGGCCGACAGCGTGTAACCTTACGCCGCGCTGACCTGTCCGGCTTCCCAGCCCAGCATCGCCTGCTTGCGGGTGATGCCCCAATGATAGCCGGTGAGTGCGCCGCTCTTGCCGATGACGCGATGGCACGGCACCACGAACGAAATCGGATTGCGCCCGACCGCAGCGCCGACCGCACGCGAGGCTTTCGGATTGCGCACATTGCAGGCGATGTCTGAGTAAGTGGTGGCGCGGCCCATCGGAATCTTCAGAAGCGATTCCCACACCCGCACTTCGAAATCGGTGCCGATCAACACCACGCGCAACGGCTGATCTGGCCGCCACAGCCGCGTGTCGAAGATGCGTTGCGCCATCGCAGCCGTGCCGGCGTGATCCTCGATGCATTCGGCGCGCGGCCAGCGTCGTCGCATGTCGGCCAATGCCGCCATCTCGTCGCCGGGATCAGCGAAGGCAAGGCCTGCAAGCCCGCGATCGCTGGCGATGACGATCGCCGTTCCGAACGGCGAGGGATGAAAGCCGTAACGCAACGTCATGCCGGCGCCGCCGGCTTTCCATTCGCCCGGCGACATCGCTTCGTGGGTGACGAACAGATCGTGAAGTCGTCCCGGCCCCGACAGACCGGAGTCGAGCGCAGCATCGAGGATGCTGGCGGAATCGCGCAGCAGGCCCTTGGCGTGATCGAGCGTCAGCGCCTGCATGAAGGCTTTCGGCGTCAGTCCTGCCCAGCGCCGGAACAGATGGTGCAACTCATCGGGTGTCAGCCCGGCCGCATCAGCGATGGCCTCGATGGTCGGTTGCGCGCGCCAGTGCTCAGAGATGAAGGCGATGGCGCGGCGAACGCTATCGTAGTCGCGCAGCGCGGCGTCCTGCGGTCCCGGTTTAGCGAGGCGGTGCTCTTGGGTGGCGAGGTTCATCATGCTGTCGATGTAGGGCTTCGGCATGCGCGCAACCACCCGTTTCCCGATAAGCCTTTAGGTCAGCGGATTGTAGACCGGCCCGCGCTTCGCCGCCTGCAAGGCGGTGGTTAGTGCGCTGGCGAAACTCGATTTCTCGTCGGGGCCGAGAAACTGCGCGATGGCAAGGCTGCGGCCGCGCGACACCAGACATAGCCGCTCGATGCCGTATTCCTGATGCACGGTCTGGTCGAGCCGCACCCAGAGCGGGTTGAAGACCCACTCGGTTGCGTCGCCGCGATAGTCGGTCTTGCGAACGCGCAGCTCTGAGGTGGTGATGGAAATCTCTTCGGTCGCCTTGGCGTCGCGGAAATTGATCTTGAACGCCCAGTAGATCGCCAGCACGTCGAGGAGGAAGAATGCGAGCACCGGCCACGCGCCCTTGAACAGAAAGATCATGCCGGCGGTGAAATTGAGCACGCTGATGACGGCCATCAGCACCGCGAAACCTTTCCGGCTCAACGACCGATGTGGCACCAGCAGCGCCGAAAACAATTCCGGCTCCGGCGGGATGACATCGTTAAAGTCGTTGCCTGCGGTCATGGCCTGTCATTATACCCGATCATGGCCAAAAGCATCCACCGATCCGCGCCGGGATTGAAATCGAAAACTGCCGGATCGGGCGCAAAACCCGCCGGGAATCTTGCGGCAAAGCCGCGGCGAAACAATGGCGCGAAATCGCCGCTTGCGGCAGGTGCAAAAGCCATTCGGAAAGCCGTCAAGAAGCGGACGGCCAGTCCCAAACCCAAGCCCTGGACCGCCGCCGAGGTCCATGAAGCCTTCCGCCGGTTCGAGGCCGCCAACCCCGAGCCCAAGGGCGAGCTGGAGCATCTGAACCCGTTCACCCTGCTGGTGGCGGTGGTGCTGTCGGCGCAGGCGACCGATGCCGGGGTCAACAAGGCGACGCGGGAACTGTTCCCGATCGCGGACACGCCGGCGAAGATGCTGGCGCTCGGCGAGGAGCGGCTGCGGGATTACATCAAGACCATCGGACTCTACCGCACCAAGGCGAAGAACGTCATCGCGTTGTCCGAGAAACTGATCAATCAGTTCGGCGGCAAGGTGCCGCGCACCCGCGCGGAGCTGGAATCGTTGCCCGGCGCGGGGCGCAAGACTGCGAACGTCGTGCTTAACATGGCATTCGGCCAGCCGACCATGGCGGTGGATACGCATGTGTTTCGCGTCGGTAACCGCACCGGCATGGCGCCGGGCAAGACGCCGCTGGAGGTGGAGCAAAATCTCGAGCGGGTGATTCCGCCGGAATTCATGCTGCACGCCCATCACTGGCTGATCCTGCACGGTCGCTACACCTGCCTCGCGCGCAAGCCGCGCTGCGAGGTGTGCCTGATCAACGACCTGTGTCAGTGGCCGGAGAAGACGGTGTAGCGCTTACACCGTTGGCACGCTTGTCCGTTTGCGATCTGGCTCGATCAACTCCGGCCTCGGGCCACTCAGTTGTTTATGCAGATGCACCATCAGCGCCATGGCGAAGACGGGCGTGGCGAAGTTGACGATGGGGATCGAGACGAAGGCAGCGATGATCAGGCCGGCGGTGAAGATTCTGCCGGCGTAGTGGCGGCGCATTGCCTTGGCTTCGTCGACGGGGCGAAAGCGCAGCGCGGCGAATTCGAAATACTGCCGCCCGAGCAGCCATGCGGTGGCGATGAAGAAGGCGATGAAGCCGAGCCCCGCGAACAGCGCGAACGGCAGCGCGATCAGATAGACCAGCAACGTCAGTCCGGCGAACTTGAGGCCTTCGCTGATGGCGAGCCCGTAAGGCAGCGCGGTGCCGACGCGCTCCGCCGGATAATGCTCACGCTCGACGATGTCGGCGACATCATCGACGAACACACTCGCCACCAGCGAGGTGATCGCGGGCATCAGGAAAATCGCGCCGAACACGATGCCGAAGCCGGCGATGATCGAGACCATCCATGACAGGATGTTGAGCGGCGTGTGGTAGTCGGGGCCGAGCGTCGCTTCCGCCCACACCATGCCGGAGGTGGCGAACCAGCTCAGCAGCCGTTGCAGGGCCACCGCCAGCACCACGATCAAAATCAGCGCGAGCCCGATCGAGCGCCACAGGATGGCGCGCATCGGCGGCGACAGGATTTGCGTCAGCGCCTTGACGGTGGCGTCGAGCATGGCGGTGTCCTCTGCAAAACGACTACAGAGGTAGAGACGCGCGCCGGGCAAGACAAGAGGATGATGGGGAAGGAGTCGTCAGCTCTTGGAGACCGGCCGGAGTTTGTTGTGTGCGTGGACTTGCAGCACCAACGACGTCGTCCCCGCGCAGGCGGGGACCCATAGCCCCTGGCGATTATGGCTGCTCAGACCGGCTGCCCAGGATCATAGCCGCTGTCCGCAATCATCAACGACACGGCGTCTGGGTCCCCGCCTACGCGGGGACGACGCTGTGGGTGTGAGGCGTTTTGCGCGCGACCATCTCGGGGTGACGAGGAAGCCCTTCATGGGGGCCGTGCTCGGGCATCGCCGTTCGAAGAATGGTGTCGTTGTGCTCGCCTGTGTCGCAGACCGCCACGGCTTCACATGAAGATGATGTCATCAAAACGTGGATGGCCGGGACAAGCCCGGCCATGACGAAAAGTTTGCTGGCGTCGAGGAGTGAAGCGACGAAGCAATCCAGACTTTGCTCTTTGGCTTTCTGGATTGCTTCGCTTCGCTAGCAATGACGTCGTTGCGTTGGCGAAAGGCGCCCGCCTTACACCACGCCCATCGCCTGCATCGCCTCGGCGACGCGGATGAAGCCCGCGACGTTGGCGCCGAGCACGTAGTTGCCCGGTGCGCCGTATTCCTCGGCGGTCTGCGCGCAGGTGTCGTGGATGTTGTGCATGATGGTCGCCAGCCGCTCCTCGGTGGCCTCGAAGGTCCACGAGTCGCGCGAGGCGTTCTGCTGCATTTCCAGCGCGCTGGTGGCGACGCCGCCGGCGTTCGCCGCCTTGCCGGGGCCGAACAGCACCTTGGCTTGCAGGAAGGCGTGTACCGCTTCCGGGGTGCAGGGCATGTTGGCGCCTTCGCCCACCGCGATCACGCCGTTCTTGATCAGCGTCGCGGCGTCGGTGCCGTTGAGTTCGTTCTGGGTCGCGGACGGCATTGCGATGTCGGCCGGCACTTCCCAGAGGCGGCCGCCGGGGATGAACTTGGCGCCGTTGCCGCGCGCCTTGGCGTAGTCGGCGACGCGGCCGCGGCGCTTCTCCTTGATCTCCTTCAGCAGGTCGAGGTCGATGCCCTTCTCGTCCAGCACGTAGCCGTTGGAATCCGAACAGGCGATCACCTTGCCGCCGAACTCTGCCACCTTCTCCATGGTGTAGATGGCGACGTTGCCGGCGCCCGACACCAGCACCTTCTTGCCGTCAAAGCCCTGCTTGCGGGTGCCGAGCATCCGCTCGACGAAATACGACGCGCCGTAGCCGGTGGCCTCGGTGCGCACCCGCGAGCCGCCCCAGGCCAAGCCCTTGCCGGTGAGCACGCCCGACTCGTAGCGGTTGGTGATGCGCTTGTACTGGCCGAACATGAAGCCGATTTCGCGCTGGCCGACGCCGATGTCGCCCGCCGGCACGTCGGTGTATTCGCCGAGGTGACGATGCAGTTCCAGCATGAACGACTGGCAGAAGCGCATGATCTCGCGCTCGCTGCGGCCCTTGGGGTCGAAATCGGAGCCGCCCTTGCCGCCGCCGATCGGCAGGCCGGTCAGCGCGTTCTTGAAGGTCTGCTCGAAGCCGAGGAACTTGATGGTGCCGAGATAGACGCTGGGGTGGAAGCGCAGGCCACCCTTGTAGGGGCCAAGCGCCGAATTGAACTGGACGCGGAAGCCGCGGTTGATGCGGACGTTGCCGTTGTCGTCGATCCACGGCACGCGGAAGATGATCTGCCGCTCCGGCTCGCAGATGCGCTCGATCAGCGCCGCTTCGGCATAGCCCGGATGCTTGGCGATCACCGCGCCGAGGCTGTCCAGAACTTCGCGGACCGCCTGATGAAACTCGTTTTCACCCGGGTTGCGTTGCAACACTTCATTGAAAATCGGTTCGAGCTTTTCGTCGAGCATGAAGCACCCCCAAACACTGGTTATGGTTGAAGCAGGCCGAAGGCACAGCCCGCCCCGCTTGCCACAGGGGTGAAAAAGGCTCCACGCGATCCGACGCTAACGCGTCCGTTTACAAGACCGCTGCCTGTTTTTCAAACGAACCTTGGTTGGAAATTATGCAGACTGCGACAATTTCGCGCAGGCGATCGTCGTCGCTGGAATGCCGTGCCTCCCGCCGTCGCAAAACGCCTCAACGCCCTCGGCGTCGTCCTCGCGCAAGCGGGACCTATAATCCCTGAATTCGTTATGTTTTTGGGCTTCCCAAGCGCGATAAGCGCCTTCCATGCGAGCGGCGACACGGCGTCTGGGTCCTTGCCTTCGCGGGAACGACGCCGGCGGGATTTTCGGTCAGACGCTCATTTCTTCAGCAGCCGCGAGCGGCGACGGCGCGCCAGCCGTTTCAGGAAGGAGCGGCGGCGTTTCCAGGACCCCTTCGCGCCCCCGTCCAGCAACGCCTGGAAAGGGATCGAGAGTGCCCGCCACCTCCGGAAGCGGCTTCTGCCTGTCGGCCCAATGCAGCGCGGTGTAATCGAAGCCGAGTTCGATGGTCGGCTTCACCACCTGGAAATACGGCGAGATGTCGAAGTCGCGCGGCATGTAGAGCGAGGAATCGCGGATGTGCAGGATCTCGCGCCGCGCCTGCCGGCTCCGGGTGCGCGTCACCTTCGGCAGGATCGGATAGCGCACCGCCTCGAACGCCTGCGCGATCAGCGCCGAGCAGATGATCTTGGTCGGATCGCCGGAGCCGAGCGCGATCATGCGTCGCCGAAAACGTTGCGGGATCGGCATCGGAAACAGATAGCGCGCCAGATCGACGATGTTCTTGGTGTCGTAGCCGAAGCCGATGCGGTTGATGGCGTAGCGGCACACGGTGTAGCGGTCCTCATAGGACAGCCCCACCGGGCGGCACAGCCGCGTATGATACGGAAAATATTTCGACAGCGGCGCCGAGGTGACGCCTTCGCCGACATTGGCCTCGATCAGCACATGCGGCTCGCCGTCGGGCTCCGCCGCGCCGTCGATCGGCCCGACGTAAAGCGCCGCGTGCGACCACGTCGACTGCGTCAGATACTTGATGATGCCGGAGATGCGGTTGTTGCCTTCCACCAGCAGCACATCGCCCGGCATGACGATGTCGCGCAAGCGATCCGGATCGCTGGGCGTGAAGGGTTCATATCCCGGCACCTCTTTCTGGAGGTAGCCGGCAATCAATTTGCCGACGGCGTCGAGCACGAAGCCCATAAGGTTCTCCCCGCGCGGTTCGTTCTGACCGCTTGTGTGCCTGCCAACAATGGTGGGAAGCCATTGCAATTTGGTTCATGCCTGCTGCGGCGGAATCACGATTGATTCACCATGATGGTTGCCGCACATCAATGGATGCGGCACCTTATCGATGCGTTTCCGAAAATCGTTCAGGTTTCGGCAACTACGACATTAGAAAAGCTCCGATTCAGAAAAGCAGGCATGACGATCTCGCGTCGCACAGTGTTGACGGCCCCTCTGGCATTTGCCGCGTTGCCCTTGTCGCGCATCATGGCTGCGCCGTTGCCGCGCGAGGTTGACATTGTCGTGATCGGCGCCGGCGCGGCTGGCATCGCCGCGGCGCGGCGCGTCAAAGCCGCCGGGCGCAGCGTCGTGGTGATCGAGGCGGCGCCGCGGATCGGCGGGCGATGCCGCACCGATCCCGCGCTGTTCGGCGTGCCGTTCGATCGCGGCGCGCGCTCGCTCTATAATCCGGACGGCAATCCACTGGTGAAACTGGCGCGCGGCAGCGGCTTCGATATCGCGCCGGCGATGCAAGGTCAGAAAATCCGCATCGGCCGGCGCAACGCGCGCGCGGGCGAAGCGGAGGATTTTCTCACCGCGCTGGTGCGCGCCAATCGCGCCATCGACGAGGCCGCGCGCGGCAAGGCCGATGTCGCCTGCGCGACAGCGTTGCCGAACGATCTCGGCGATTGGGCATCGACGGTGGAGTTCGTGCTCGGCGCCAGCAGCACCGGCAAGGATTTGCGCGATCTCTCGGCGATGGATCGCGCGCGCATGCAGGAGCGCAGCGCGGCCATTGTTTGCCGGCAGGGGTTAGGCGCGCTGCTGACAAAACTTGGCGAAGGTGTCGTGGTTGCGCTGGGCACACCGGCGACGCGGATTGTGTGGAGCAACCGCGACGTCGCGGTGGAGACGCCGGGGGGAAAAATCGTCGCGCGCGCGGCCATCGTGACCGTGTCAACGCATGTGCTGGTCTCGGGCCGCATCGCCTTCGCGCCGGACCTGCCGAAGCGTCAGCTCGATGCCGCGTCCGGCCTGGGCCTTGGCAGCTATGATCGCATCGCGTTGCAAATGCCGGGTAATCCGCTCGGGCTCGGTCGCGATGAAAACGTGATCGAGCGCAGCAAGGATGCGCGCACCGCATTGCTGGTTGCCAACATCGGCGGCTCATCGTTGTGCACCGTCGATGTCGCAGGGAAATTCGGCGCTGATCTCGCGGCGCAGGGCGAGGATGCGATGGTGGCGTTCGCGCGCGAGTGGCTCGGCGGATTGTTCGGCAGCGATGCGGTGGCGAAGATCGAGCGCAGTTTCGCGACGCGCTGGAACGCTGACGCGTTGATCGGCGGCGCGATGTCGGCGGCGGCGCCGGGCGCGGCCGGCGGCCGCAAACTTCTCGGCGAGCCGTTCGGCAACGTCTTCATCGCCGGCGAAGCGACGCACGAAACGCTGTACGGCACCGTCGAAGGCGCGTGGGAGACGGGCGAGCAGGCCGCCGACGCCGCATTGAAAAAAATCGGCCCGCCCAAGCCGCCCCCGCCGCAGAAGAAGTCGCGCCCGAAGAAGCGGCACAGGCACTGAAAAAGAGTGTCGTCATGGCCGGACTTGTTCCGGCCATCCACGTCTTTGGCGATGCACGGATGAAAGGACGTGGATGCCCGTGACAAGCACGGGCATGACAGCCGTGCTGCATGGAAGACGCAGCCGTCACTCTGAGGTATTTGGACTCGGTGTGCGCACAACAGAACCGCCGTCGTCCCCGCGAAAGCGGGGATTCAGACTCCGCAGCAGCGGTGATATGAAAAGCGCCTGTTGCCCGCGCCTCCAATCATAATAGAAGGCCAGGGGTTATGGGTCCCCGCCTGCGCGGGGACGACGAACTACACCGGCAGTGGCAGCGCTACTTCCATCAGATCCTTCGCCACGATCATCTTGCCGGTAAAATTCTTCTTCACATCAGTGAGCCATTGCTCGTCGGTAATCGAGTCGTTGTCGCCCGGCACGAGATGGCTAAGTACCAGTAGCTTTGGTTGCGCGATGGCGGCGATGCGGCCGATGTCCTCGGTCGTCGTGTGGCTCGCCAGCAGATGCTTTCGCAGCGTCGCGCCGTTGGTGACTTTCTTCATGATGCCGTCGATGCCCGGCACGTAGAGCGCCTCATGCACCAGCACGTCGGCGCCCTTGGCGAACTCCGCGAGCTTCGGATTGTAGGCGGTGTCGCTGGAGAACACGATGACGCCGTCCGGCGTCTCGAACTTATACGCGAAGTTGTCGACGATCGGCGGATGCGGCGTGCGGAACGCGGTGACGGTGACGTCATCGGTCTTGAACACCACGCCGTCGGCGTCGATATCTTTCGCGATCAAAAGCTTGCGCAAGTCGGGACGGCCTTCGTCGGCGATGCGCGTATCGATATCGAACTTGTTCACCTCCCAATAGGCCGTGGTCATCGCCTCGGTGCCCTTCGGGCCGAAGGCATGGATCGGCGTCTTCAGGCCGGTGGCCCAGGCGTTGTAGGCGAGGTTGCCGTAATCGAGATCGTGATCGGAATGCAGGTGGCTGAGCAGGATGTATTTGATCGATTGCAGCGGCACTTTCGCGGCGACCAGTTGATGGCTGACGCCCGCGCCGCAATCGAGCACGATCGGCGTATCGTTGACCATGATCAGGTTGGCCGGATTGGAGCGGCCGAGGCCGATCCGCGGCCCGCCCTTGGTGCCGAGGAACACGATGCGCGTGCGTGCTTTTGCGGCTGATTGCGCCAGCGCGCCGGGCATTCGCGTCAACGACGCAAGACCGCCGAGCGCGGACAGTTTCAACAGATCGCGGCGATGCAGCATGGGGAGCCTCCTGTCGAACACGGATGGTGGAGGCTAGTCCCGTGCGTACACACCAAGCAAGTCTTGCGTCGTCCCCGCGAAGGCGGGGACCCAGACTCCCAGAAGAGGAACTTCGGAAAACATCTGCCACTCACATGTGAAGCAGAATACTGGGAACGCCTGCGCGAACATCGCGAGGCCAGGGGTTCTGGGTCCCCGCCCGCGCGGGGACGACTTCGTATGAGTCAGCGCAACAACCCGTCGAACAGCGGCAGGCTGATGAGCGCGGAGGCGGCGATCAGCGCGTAGCAGACGCGGCGGAACGTCAAGTCGCTGGCGAGGCCGAACATATGCGAGCCGATCCACAGCCCCACGCCGAACACCGGCCCGGCGACGAGAGCAAGGCCGATCACCGTGCGCGTGAACAGCCCGCCCCACAGATAGCTCGCGAGGATGATGACATCCGACACCGCGAAGTACAGGATGAGGCTGGCGCGCGTCACGGCCGCCGTCGTCGCATCGCGCAGCCAGTACAGCACCACCGGCGGGCCGCCGACCTGCGCCACGCCGCCGAAGAAGCCGGCCAGCGCGCCGACCAATGTTGTCGCGGACGCGGTGGGCGGGCGCGGATAACGCCATCCCGCCATCATCAGGATCAGCAGCGGCACGATCAGCGCGACGATCATCCAGCGCACCG
>JAFKKL010000178.1 GCA_017305595.1 Hyphomicrobiales bacterium
TGCTGGGCAGCGACGCGCGCAGCGGCTCCGTTAGGTCCACGAAACACGATGGAGCACCCCATCTGGCCGCCGGACATATAAAGCGTCTTGGCTGCCGAGTTGATGATCTGGTCCATCGCCTGCATGGCGAAGTTGAACGTCATGAATTCGACGATCGGCTTCAATCCGGCAAAACCCGCGCCGACGCCGACGCCGGCAAAGCCATGCTCGGTGATCGGCGTATCGATGACGCGCCGCGCGCCAAATTCCTGCAACAGGCCCTGCGTGACTTTATAAGCGCCCTGATACTCCGCGACCTCCTCGCCCATGACGAAGACATCTTCATCGCGACGCATCTCTTCGGCCATCGCGTCGCGTAGCGCCTCGCGGATGGTCATGGTCACCATCTCGGTGCCTTCCGGAATGTCCGGATCGGCCGGCGCGCTCGCTACCGGCGCTTGAGGGGCGGCCGGCTTTTCCGGCGCGGGCGCGGACTTGGCCTCGGCAGGCGCAGCTTCAGACTTTGTCTCTGTTTTCGCCGGAGCCGGAGTTTTGTCGAGATCGGCGGCGCTCTCGCCGTCAGCGAGAATGGTCGCGATCGGCGTATTGACCGCAACGTCGGCGGTGCCTTCGGGGATCAGTATCTTGCCGAGCGTTCCCTCGTCGGTCGCCTCGACTTCCATTGTCGCCTTGTCGGTCTCGATCTCGGCAATCACATCGCCGGACTTGATCGCCTCGCCCTCTTTCTTGAGCCATTTGGCGAGATTGCCCTTCTCCATCGTCGGCGACAGCGCGGGCATCAGAACTTGAATCGGCATATTCGCTCCAGAACTTACGCGGCTGCGCGCTCAGCGATAGACATCGGTGTAAAGCTCGGACACATCCGGCTCGGGATCGTTCAAAGCAAAGTCAGCCGAAGCATTGACGATCTCGCGCGCCTCGGCATCGATCTTCTTCAAGTCCTGCTCGCTGACATTGGCGGCGAGAAGCCGGTTGCGCACCTGCTCGATCGGATCGGAATCGTGGCGCACCTTGTCGACTTCTTCGCGGGTCCGATACTTCGCCGGATCGGACATCGAATGACCGCGATAACGATAGGTCTGCATTTCCAGGATATAGGGGCCCTTGCCATCCCGGCACCACTTCACTGCCTTGTCGGCCGCGGCCTTCACCGCGCGCACGTCCATACCGTCGACCTGCTCACCGGGAATGTTGAACGATGCGCCGCGCTTGGAGAAATCCTGCTGCGCCGAGGAGCGGCTGACCGACGTGCCCATGGCGTAACGGTTGTTCTCGATGACGTAGATTACCGGGAGCTTCCACAGCTCCGCCATATTGAAGCTCTCGTAGACTTGCCCCTGATTGGCGGCACCGTCGCCGAAATATGCGACGCTAACGTTATCGTTGCCGCGATAGCGATTGGCGAACGCTAGGCCCGTGCCGAGCGACACCTCCGCGCCGACGATACCGTGGCCGCCGTAGAAGTGCTTCTCCTTGCTGAACATGTGCATGGAGCCGCCCTTGCCTTTGGAATAGCCGCCGCGGCGCCCGGTCAATTCCGCCATCACGCCGTTGGCATCCATGCCGGTGGCGAGCATGTGGCCGTGATCACGGTAGCCCGTGATGATCTGGTCGCCGTACTTCAGCGCCATCTGCATTCCGACGACGATGGCTTCCTGACCGATGTAGAGATGACAGAAGCCGCCGATCGCGCCCATGCCGTAAAGCTGACCGGCCTTTTCTTCGAAACGCCGGATCAGCAGCATCTCGCGCAGCGCCGCAAGCTCCTGCTCCTTGGTGAACTCCAGACCGGATGAACGAGAGGCCTCGTTCTTAATCTCCTGCCCTGTTGATGCATTCTTCTTGGGTGCGGCCATAGCTCGTCCGGATAAGAGGGGCGATGATCCTCTCTACTCCAACTCAAACGGGCTTGAAAGCCAAGCGCGACGATCAATCACGCCGAGTCATGTCGCAGCGCAGCGAAACGACATTTTCGAAATGTAATCGCGTTGATTTTGAAATTTCATCACGATCGATCACCGCGGGTGACCGCAAAAACCGGATGGTCGCAATCCTCGACCGCGGCTGTCAGTTCGGCCGATTGATCTTCACGACCAGATCGCGCGGATGTGCGTATTCGAGTTGATAGCGCACGCGCTCGTCGAGCATGTCCGGGTCCATGCGGTCAGCGCGCAGCAATGATACTCGCTTCTCGCCCTCGATGCGCTCCTTCTTGAGCCGGGCAAGTTCGGAAGTCAGCGCGATGATTTCCTGATCGAGTTCCTGCCGCGCGTTCAGGCCGTATTTGCCGGTATAGGCATTGACACTGAAATAGCCGACCGTCGCCGCGGCCATCGCATAGAGGGCCACTCCGGTCAGCAATGCTTTCAGTCTTGCGCGCGTTACCATGCGCCGACGATGCGATGGTCCGGTTAACGGACTGCTAACCGAACCGTCGCAGCGGCAAATCTATTTGGCGATTCGATCAACCCAGCCTTCAAAGGCGGAGAGATACTGCTTGAGGAAGTCGCGCAGCGACTCCTTGACCAGCCCGCCGTCAGCGCCAAAGGCGTCGCCGATACCGCCGACATAGGCTTCGGGTTGCTGGAGGATTGCGATGTTGAGGAAGGTCAGCGACTGCCGCAAATGGTGGTTCGCGCCGAATCCACCGAGCGCACCGGGTGAATTGCTGATGACGCCGCCCGGCTTGCCATCGAATACGCTCTGGCCATAGGGCCGCGAGCCGACATCAATGGCATTTTTCAGGACGCCCGGGACGGAGCGGTTGTATTCCGGCGTCACGAACAGCACGGCATCCGCCTTGCGGACGCGATCGCGGAAGGCGACCCAGTCGGCCGGCGGCGTCGCTTCGAGATCCTGATTGTAGAACGACAGTCCGTTGAGCGTGACGACGTCGAACGTCAGCGTGGGGGCAAGCGCCGCCAGCGACTTGGCAAGCTTGAGGGAAAAGGATTCCTTGCGAAGACTGCCGACGATCACGGCAACGCTACGGCTGGTCATGAGATGTCCTCATTCGGTCAGGGTCAGGTCCCTCACCTAGCCGCTCCACGAAGAAGATGCAAGTGCATGAACTTTACAACCCTACCTCCGACGAATGGAATGCCGGCGGCGGGTCATCACAATCGCTTTACGCCTGCTTGCTGGGATCGATCAGGAATTTCTCGCCGGTCGCGCGCTTGTTGTAGATCGCGACGTTGGCCAGTTGCAGCGCCTCCTGCAAGGAGATGACGCTCGTATAACGGCTGGCGAAAGTGGTCTTGAGTTCGTCCAGCACGCGCTGGCGCAACCGCGCGCCATCCGCCGGACCGATCTTTTGCAGGAACGGAAACAACAGCCAACCGCCGACACCCCAGGTCATGCCGAACGAGCGATTGATGACGGTCGGCCCGGTATCAAGTCCGCCATAGATATAGACCTGCTTGTACACATCCGAACCGTAGCGGCTGTAGACCTTGGCGGTCCTGTTGGCCGCGACCTCCATGGCCGTCAGGATTTGTCCAGCAAGCTTGCCGCCGCCGATGGCGTCGAACGCAATCGTCGCGCCGGTCTCGATCAGCGCCTGCGTGAGATCGTCCATGAAGGTCGGCGACGTGGAGTCGCAAATGTATTTTGCGCCGATGCCGCGCAGCAGTGCTGTCTGCTCCGTGCTGCGCACGATGTTGACCAATGCAATGCCATCCTTGATGCAAATGCGGTTCAGCATCTGTCCGAGATTGGAAGCCGCAGCAGTGTGCACCAACGCCTTATGGCCCTCACGCCGCATGGTCTCGACCATGCCGAGCGAGGTCAGCGGATTGACGAAGCACGACGCGCCATCGGCGGCAGTCGCGCCCGCCGGCAGCGCCATGCAGTCGCGCGCCTTGATGGTGCGATACTGCGCGTACATCGCGCCGCCGATCATTGCCACCGTCTTGCCGAGCAGTGCCTTGGCTGCGTCGGACGAACCCGTCTTGACGACAACGCCAGCACCTTCGTTGCCGACCGGCATCGATTGATCGAGCCGCCCGGCCATCGCTCGCATTGCGGCTTCCGGCACCGGTGCGGTGATGACCGGCTGCTGCGCCGTCCCTGAAGCTTTCGCGCTGGACATATCGGCCGCGCCGAACAGCAGCCCGAGATCGGATGGATTGATCGGCGTCGCCTCGACCCGCACCACCACTTCGTCGGCGGCAGGCTCCGGGACATCGACTTGTAACAACGAGACTTCGAGTTCGCCGCTCTTCTTGATCAGGGAGCGAAGCTCCAAACCCTTGGCGTGGTCCGAACTCATGTTACGTCTCCCGTGATACCGTTGTTGGTTGCGTCGTGACGCATCACAATGAGCGCCACCCTATCTTGCTGTGTCGACCGATCCCAGCCCGTTGGTCCAGGTCGAGGGCTGACCTTCGAACGCCGATTTTGCACGTTTGTCGAGCCAGTAGGAATATGGCGGCGGCACGAGTTTGAAATCTGGATCGATACCCAGCTTCTGCGCGGCATCCATCGGCCAGTTCGGATTGTAGAGCATCTCACGAGCCAACGCGACCAAATCGGCGCGGCCGCCTTGCAAGATGGCTTCGGCCTGATCGGCATGAACGATATGCCCGACCGCCATGGTCTTGATATCCGCCTCACGGCGAATCTTTTCGGCATACGGCACCTGATAACCGTATTTCTTCGAACGCTCGCCATCCATCGGTGAGCGCGCCAGCGTCCCGCCCGACGAACAGTCGATGACGTCGACGCCCTTGTCTTTCAGAAGCCGCGATAGCCGGACGCTTTCCTCCGGTCCGAAGCCGGCATCGTCCTCGCACGACAGCCGCATGAACAGCGGCTTGTCCGCCGGCCACGCCGCGCGAACGCATTCGGCAACCTCAATCGCGAAGCGCGCGCGGTTGAGTTCGGAGCCGCCATATTCGTCGGTGCGGACATTGGCGAGCGGCGAAAGGAATTGATGAATCAAATAACCGTGCGCGGCGTGAATTTCGACCACGTCGAAACCCGCCCGATCAGCGCGCGCGGCCGCCTCGCCCCACTTCACCGCGAGATCGCGCACCTCGTTATGCGACAGCGCACGCGGCGTCGGCGACCTTTCCGAATGCGGCACCGCGCTCGGCGCCACCAATTCCCATCCGGCCCAATCGAATACGCCGGGCTCATCGCCGGTCAGCGGCTTGCCGCCCTCCCACGGACGCGACAGCCGTGCCTTGCGCCCGGAATGCCCGAGCTGAATGCCGGCCCGCGCGCCGTGCGCCTTGATGAACGCGGCGCAGCGCGCCAGCGGCGGTATGAACTGATCGTCCCACAACCCGACATCGCCCACGGTGCCCGCACCGTTGCGCGCCACCTTGGTCGATTCCATGATGACGAGCCCCGCGCCGCCCTGCGCGAATTTTCCGGCATTGACGAGATGCCAGTCGTTGGCGAAGCCCTCGACCGCCGAATACTGATGCATCGGCGCAACGACGACACGATTGCGCAAACGCAGGCCGCGTATCTCGAGCGGTGAAAACAACATCGGCTGCGGCATCAGGCATCCACCCCTACTGAACGGCGACCGCCCAGAGAAACAAATTGGCGCAGCAGCGACAACCCCGCCCGGAGCGACGCTGGCTTACGCCAGCGCCTTCAGCGCCGACCGGCCGGCATATTTCGCCTGCGTTCCCAATTCCTGCTCGATCCGCAGCAGCTGGTTGTATTTGGCGGTGCGGTCGGCGCGCGCCAGCGAGCCGGTCTTGATCTGACCGCAGTTGGTGGCGACCGCGAGGTCGGCGATGGTGGAGTCTTCCGTCTCGCCCGAGCGATGCGACATCACGGCGGTGTAGCCGGCCTTGAACGCCATCTCGACCGCGGCCAGCGTTTCGGTGAGCGAGCCGATCTGGTTGACCTTGACCAGGATCGAGTTGCCGAGCCCCTTCTTGATGCCGTCGGAGAGCCGCGTGACATTTGTGACGAACAGATCGTCGCCGACGAGCTGGCACTTGTTGCCGATCAGGTCGGTCAATTCCTTCCAACCGTCCATGTCGTCTTCGCTCATGCCGTCCTCGATGGTGACGATCGGATAGCGCGAGACGAGTTCGCCGAGATACTTGGCCTGCTCGGAAATCGAGCGCGTCTTGTTCTCGCCGCCGTAGACGTACTTGCCGTCCTTGAAGAACTCGGTGGAGGCACAGTCGAGACCGAGCATGACATCCTCACCCGGCTTGTAGCCGGCCTGCGCGATGGCGTTCATGACGAAGTCGAGCGCGGCGTCGGCCGACGGCAGGTTCGGCGCGAAGCCGCCCTCGTCGCCGACGTTGGTGTTATGGCCGGCTTTCTTCAGGCCCGCTTTCAGCGTGTGGAAGATTTCCGCGCCACAGCGCAGCGCCTCCGCGAACGACGACGCACCGACCGGCAGGATCATGAATTCCTGGAAATCGATCGGATTGTCGGCATGCACGCCGCCGTTGATGATGTTCATCATCGGCACCGGCAACAGACGGGCCGAGGTGCCGCCGACGTAGCGATAGAGCGGCATGTCGAAGGAATCCGCCGCGGCCTTGGCCACCGCCAGCGACACGCCGAGGATGGCGTTGGCGCCGAGCCGGCTCTTGTTGGCGGTGCCATCGAGCGCAATCATCGTTTCGTCGATCTGCACCTGCTCTTCGGCGTCCATGCCGCCGATGGCGTCGAAAATCTCGGTGTTGACGGCGTCGACGGCCTTCTGCACGCCCTTGCCCGAATAGCGTGCCTTGTCGCCGTCGCGCAGTTCGACCGCTTCATGGGCGCCGGTCGAGGCGCCGGACGGAACCGCCGCGCGGCCCTGCGAGCCATCCTCCAGCACGACATCGACCTCGATGGTCGGATTGCCCCGGCTGTCGAGAATTTCGCGGCCAATGATGTCGACGATGGCGGTCATGAGAACCTCTTGTAGGTCAGGGGAAATATTGGCGCTGCTTCTACAACAAGGCATCCGGCGGGGAAAGGCCGGGCCGACCTCTGGCACGCCGCCGTCTTGCGGGATCGCCGCGCAAGCGCTACCCACACCAGATGTCAAAATCGCCTCGCGCCCCCAAGCAAGCCGGCCTGCAACTCGGCCGCGCCGTCGAATGGCCGACCTCCCCCGAGGCGGCGCAACTCGACCGCGTGCCCAACCCGCAGAAAGGCACGAATTACGTGGTGCGCTTCACCGCGCCGGAATTCACGTCGCTGTGCCCGATCACCGGCCAGCCGGATTTCGCACATCTGATGATCGACTACGTGCCGGGCGCGTGGCTGGTGGAATCGAAGTCGCTGAAGCTGTATCTGGCGAGCTTCCGCAATCACGGCGCGTTCCACGAGGATTGCACGGTGGCGATCGGCAAACGTCTCGTCTCCGAGATCAAGCCGCGCTTTCTGCGCATCGGCGGCTACTGGTATCCGCGCGGCGGCATTCCGATCGACGTGTTCTGGCAGACCGGCAAGTTGCCGAAGGACATCTGGCTTCCGGAGCAAGGCGTCGCGTCCTATCGCGGCCGCGGATAAATCGCGCTATGCGGCGGGGCGCTGCTCGGCCGCCTTGGTCACCAGCAGCTTGGCGCCGATGATGCCGACCAGCGTGACGATGACGCCGCAGACGATCAGCGTCGGCATCTTGCCGATATGCGCGATGCCGAAACCGTAAGCGATCGGCCCCGCTGTCTGTCCGAGAAAGAAGAAGCACGAGTGCAGCGACAGCGAAGTGGCGCGCGCTTCGACCGCGAGTTCGCTGGCGAACACCTGCATGCAGCCGTGCAGCATGTAGAAGCCGAGCCCCATCACCACAAAACTCGCCATCTGCGCCTGCCACGGCAGGCCGAGGCCAAGCACGACCAGTTGCAGCGCCATCAAGGCACCGCCGCCGATCATCAGTCCGCGCACGCCGAGCCATGGCAACAGCCGCGTCACGCTCGCGGTGTAGACCAGCCCGCCCAGCGCGAAGCCGGCGATGACGATGCCGGCGATCGACAACCGCGTCTCGCCGAGGTCGAACAGGAATGCCGCGACGAAGGGAAACACGCCGAGAACGCAGCAGCCTTCGGCGAACACCACGCTGTAGCAGACGCGTGTGCGCGGATTGTGAAACAGCACCTCATAGCCGTGCCACAGCGTCTTGAGATTCGAGCCGCCGGTGGCGATCTTGGTCGAGCTCTTGCTCAAACCGATGCCAACGGCGACGGAAGCAACCACCGTCGTCACGCCGAGAAATCCCAGCACGCCGCGCCAGCCGAACAGATCGCCGACCACGCCGCCGAGCGTCGAGCCGAGAATGTTGCCGATCATCGCGCCCGCCAGCACCCGGCTGATGGCGACCTGCCGCCCCGAGACCGGCACCAGATCGCTGGTCAGGCTGAGCGTCACCGGAAACACGCCGCCGGCACCGACGCCGCACAGAATGCGCGTCACCAGCAGCAGAGGATAGGTTTCGGCGAAGCTGCCCAGAATGCTGCCGACGCCGAGCAGAGCCAGACACGCCACCATCACGCGGGCCTTGCCGATCAGATCGGCAATGGCGCCGATAATCGGCTGTACGATGGCGAAGGTGAAGGCCAGCGCGGCCGACAGACCGGCGGCTTGCGCGATCGAGACGGACAGATCGTCGGCGATATGCGGGATCACCGGGTCGATCGCACGCACCGACAGGTTCGCTGCGAATGACGCGAGCGCAATCAGGTAGAGGACGGATGGCATCAGAACAAACGCCACCTCTCGGAGTCGAAACGATTTGATGCGTTTTCTTGACGCGAACCGAAAGTCACTTCGCTTGAAAACGCTTCTGAGTTGGCGCGCATCAAAGCGTTCCACTCTTGGCGAGGCGATCGAACGCCATCAACGTCCGCATCAAACCTTCAAATTCGTTCAGCGGCACCATGTTGGGGCCGTCCGACGGCGCGTGATCGGGATCGGGATGTGTCTCGATGAAGACGCCGGCCACACCCACAGCAACGGCCGCCCTCGCCAGCACCGGCACGAACTCGCGCTCGCCGCCGGATGACGTCCCCTTGCCGCCGGGTTGCTGCACCGAATGGGTGGCGTCGAAAATCACCGGCGCTTTGGTGGTGCGCGCAAGGATCGGCAGCGCGCGCATGTCCGACACCAGCGTGTTGTAGCCGAACGACGCGCCACGCTCGGTCACCAGCACGTTAGGATTGCCGCCGCCGACGATCTTCGCCACCACGTTGGTCATATCCCACGGCGCGAGGAACTGGCCCTTCTTGACGTTGACGACCTTGCCGGTCGCGGCTGCCGCCAGCAGCAGATCGGTCTGCCGGCACAGGAACGCCGGGATCTGCAACACGTCCACCGCCTGCGCGACCTCGGCGCATTGGCCGGGCTCGTGCACGTCGGTCAGCACCGGCAGGCCGAGCGACGAACGAATTTCCGCGAAGATCGGCAACGCCTGCGGCAAGCCGATGCCACGCGCGGCGCTGGCGCTGGTGCGGTTCGCCTTGTCGAACGAGGTCTTGTAGACGAGCCCGATACCGAGCCGGCCCGCGATCTCCTTGAGCGCGTGAGCCGTCTCCAGCGCGTGGGCCCGGCTTTCGAGCTGGCAGGGACCTGCGACGACGGCGAGCGGCAGCGCGTTACCGAATTTGACGGCGCCAAGATCGACGACGGACGAAGGCGTGGAAGACGTGACGGGGTTCAAGGTGGAATCCTTTCGCGGCGACCATGCCGGACAGCCCCCGTCGTCACAAGCGGCGGATGGCGATACGAGGGTTGCGTTAGATGCGTTTTGACGCCGCTTACTTGACCGATGAAAAAGCGGTCGGTTGCAGGAACTGATTGACGATGTTGTCGACGATCTGGCCGTCCTTCTCGCTATCGGCGCGCGCCGTCAGCCAGGCCGGATCGGTGGCGAAGGCGGTCCATTTGGTCTCGCGTTCGGCCATCGACTCCCACGCCAGGAAATAGGTCAGTTCCTGATTGGATGTCCCCACCAGCGTCGTGAAAAATCCCGCCTGGCGGATGCCATGCTTCTCCCACAACTTCAACGTCACCGTATCGAAGCGCTTGAGCAGCGCCGGCAGCCGGCCCGGGATGCAACGGTAGACGCGCATTTCGTAGATCATGGGTGTTTCCTTTTGCACGGCGATGTCATGTGTGGCGGTTATAGCCGGAGCTTGCTCAACTGTCCCAATGGCGTCCGAAACATTTTCGCCGCGATTGGCCGGTTCAATCGACGCTCAAATCGAGAATGGCAATGGGGGGCTGAGAATGCGAACGCTTATCCTGACCGGGCTGGTTGCGGGTGCCCTGATCGCGGCGGCGAACATGGCGGTGGCGCAATCGCCGAGCCCCTCGCCCGGCGTCATCACCGGCGGCGCGGATAACGTGATGGTCAACGGCAAGCCCGCCGCGCGCGTTGGCGACACCACCAGTGACGGCTCGATTGTCGAGGGCGTGCCGAACGTCTTCATCAACGGAAAGCCCGCAACCGTGATCGGCAACCGCACCGGATGCGGCGGCACCGTCGCCGGTGGTGCAACAGGCGTTTTCATCAATGGCAAACCGATGGCGCGGCAGGGCGATCAGACCTCGGGCTGCGCCAAGTAGCGTCGTTTCGCGCTCGGATTCGAATATCAAACAGCGCGCGAAGCTGGGATTGGATACGGCTTCGCGATCTCGCGGCGCGGAGCGCCCGAGTTTTGCGAGGAACGCTTCGCCCTCTTGAGAAGAGGGCGCGCGGAACGCCGGACGCACCATGCGTCCGCAGCCTCATGCGCATAAAAAACAAGCGCACGAGTTAGTCACCACGGCCGCACCGGATACATCCGGCGTTCCGCGCGCAGTGGGCTTCCGGCTTGCTTCGTGCTCTCCCCGGCAACGGTCGAAACCTGACGCCGTCGTCTCCGCGGTACTTCGGGCCTGCGGTTGCAGGCGCGCGAAGAGCAGTCCGGATTTCGCAGGACCACACGACTTGGGCCGGCGCGC
>JAFKKL010000291.1 GCA_017305595.1 Hyphomicrobiales bacterium
ACCGGTGCGAAGAAGCGCCGGTGATGGATGCTCGGCCCAAGCCTGCGCAACGCTTCCAGATGCGCCGGCACGCCGTAGCCCTTGTGATCCTCGAAGCCATAGCCGGGACAATCCTGCGCCAGCCGGCACATCAACCGGTCGCGCGATACCTTGGCAACGATCGAGGCCGCCGCGATCGACAGCACAAAGCCATCGCCGCCGATCACGGCCTCGCAATCGCACGACGTGTCGATGCGGTCGCGGCCATCAACAAAGACATGCCGCGGCATCTCCGGCAGTGCATGTACCGCGCGCGCCAGCGCCCACAGCGAGGCACGCAGGATGTTGTCGCGGTCGATGCGCGCCGGCGAGGCGAAAGCGACGGCACAGGACGCGGTCGCGCAAATCTCCTCGAACAGTTCTTCGCGCCGCGCGGCCGTCAAGCGTTTCGAGTCATCGAGCCCCTTGGGAATGCGCTTCGGATCGAGCACCACGGCGGCGGCCACCACCGGCCCGGCCAATGGACCGCGCCCAGCTTCGTCGCATCCAGCCACCGGCCAGACGCCACGCTTGATCAGCGCCCGCTCGCGCGAGAAGGTCGGTGCGGCCGGGCGGTCCGCCTTCTTCTTCGGCTTGATGCTAGCAGATGTGGCTCGAATCATGGGGCGATGGTGCGGCAAGCGGCGCGCTCGGCGCAACCAGGAACCGCCTGATGTACCCGCTATCCCACGGAACTCAATCTGCATGGGATTGTCGCACGGCCGTGCGACGGTTACCGAATAGCATTCGTCGAACCGTGAGGATAATCATGAACGCTTGGGGACTTCTTGCCGTCAGCATTGTCGCCGAAGTGACCGCGACCACGCTGCTCACCAAATCCGAAGGCTTCAACAAACCGATTTACGGCCTGCTCTCCCTTGCCATTTTTGCCGGCTGCTTCTGGGCGCTGTCGCAGGTGTTGACCCGCATTCCGGTCGGCGTCACCTACGCGATCTGGTCCGGCGCGGGCGTGGTGCTGATCTCATTGATCGGCGCACTGTTCCTGCGCCAATCCTTGAGCACCGTGCAGATGTTATTCATCGCGCTAATCGTGGTCGGCGCGGTCGGTCTGAACCTCACCACCAAGGTGTCTCACTAAGCCGTGCAACGGCGCCTGCAAAACAGCGCAACGCACCACGCGATCAATCCGGTAGGTGAACCCGCCGGTCCGCACCGACCTCGATCCCCGGCGCGACGACCACTTCCCACGGATGGCCGTCAGGATCCGTAAAGTACCCGGAGTAGCCGCCATAGTCCGTTCGATGCGCCGACGTGATCAGCGTCGCGCCTTGCGCGACGGCAAACGCCAAACGCTCAACATCCGCGCGGGCACCCGTCCGTCGGAAGCCGAGCTGAACGGCGATCAGAACTCGGGCGCCCAGCAACCGGGCGAAGACGGCGCGACTGTCGGCCAGTCGATCGAGGGCATGACGGTAACGCCGATCACCTCGGCCCTGCGTCAGCAGCCCGGTCTGGGCCATGACGCCAGTGAGCTGGCCGAGCGCATCGACACCTCCTTCCATGCCGCCGAAGGCTTGCTGAACGCGCTGCTGGACATCTCGCGCCTGGATGC
>JAFKKL010000292.1 GCA_017305595.1 Hyphomicrobiales bacterium
CGCCTGCCGGCGCAGGAAGTCGAGCGTCTCCTCATCGTCCACGAGAGCGTCGGTGCCGAAACCGCCGGGCACGCAGATGACATCGAGCTGCGGACAGTCGGCGAATGTGACGGTCGGCTGAAGCGTGAGCACCGTATCGCTCGGCACTGGTTCGATCCGCTTCCAGACCAGATGGATCTGCGCGCCGGGCAGGCGCGACAGCACCTGAAGCGGGCCGGTGAAGTCGAGTTGCGTGACCTTCGGAAACAGCAGGAAGCCGATGTTGATGGGTTGCTGCATGGCGTTCTCCTCATAAGCACTGCGACGGATCGTGAGGTCAAATCTGTCATGGTCAGGCTGCGTCCGAAATGGCATATTTCCCTCGTTTACTGACATGTGCGAAATATTTGCACGAGGCCAAAATGATCGCCATTCTTGTGTTTCCGGATTTCCAGCTTCTCGATGCAGCCGGGCCGATTTCGGTATTCGAACATGCGGTGCGGATCGCGCGGATGCCGGCGCCGATCAAGATCGTGAGTGCAACGCCAGGCGAGGTCCGAAGTTCGTCCGGCGTGTCGCTGGTGGCACGCTCCCTGAGAGCTGCTGCGGACGCACACACGCTGCTCATCGCAGGTGGCATCGGCGTCGATGCCGCGATCAGGAGCAAGCCGACATTATCATTCATTCGCGCAGCCGCGCGGCGTGGCTGCCGGGTCGCGAGTGTCTGCTCGGGTGCTTATCTGCTGGCGGAAGCGGGTCTGCTGGAAGGCCGCCGCGCCACCACGCATTGGCGGCGTACCAGCCATTTCCGGACGCGCTATCCGAATGTGAAGCTGGAGCCGGACCGGATTTTCGTGCGCGATGGTGACATCTGGACGTCGGCGGGCATCACCGCCGGAATCGATCTCGCGCTGGCGCTGGTGGCCGAGGATTTCGGTGACGACGCGGCGCGGGCGACCGCGCGGCAACTCGTCGTCTATCATCGCCGCGCCGGCGGGCAATCGCAGTTCTCGTCACTGATCGAACTGAAGGCGCCGACCGGGCGTTTCGCCGAACTGCTCGGCTGGGCGCGCGCGCATCTCGATCAACCGCTGACGGTTGAATGTCTGGCTGAAGAGGCCGGCATGAGTTCGCGGCATTTTGCCCGCGCGTTTGTCGCAGAGACGGGGATGACGCCATCAAAGGCCATCGAGCGGCTGCGCATCGAAGTGGCGCGGCAGGCCGTGCAATCCGGCAGCGAGGCGATCGAGCGCGTGGCGCAATCGACCGGCTTCGGCGATCCCGAACGCATGCGCCGCGCTTTCATCCGCGCCTTCGGGCAGCCGCCGCAAGCGCTGCGACGGGCCGCCCGCGCGGCGTGAGTTTTAGTTCAGCGCCCGCAGCCACGCGGCGATATCGGTGAGCGCGACGCCAGCTTTCGGCAACAGCTTGCCCATGGTGATGAAACCGTGAAACTGTCCCGGATAGGTGATGTGCTTCACGGCGACACCTGCGTCCTTCAGGCGCGCGGCGTATTCGTCGCCTTCGTCGCGCAGCGGATCGGCGCCGGCGGTCAGTACATAGGCCGGCGGCAGGCCCTTGAGGGTTTCCGCGCGCGCGGGTGAG
>JAFKKL010000179.1 GCA_017305595.1 Hyphomicrobiales bacterium
AGCCAGCATTGACGAAGGCTTCCGCAGCGGCAGTCGCCGGCTTGTCCATCATCTCCATGCCGGCGGGAATGATCCCCGATGCAATGATCCGCGCCACACATTCTCCCGCCGATTCCACGCTGGGGAAACCAGCCATCACCGCGCGCGCCGTCTCGGGCTTTTGCAGGATGCGCACGGTGATTTCGGTGACGACGCCCAGCAACCCCTCGGAGCCGGTGATCACGCCCATCAGATCGTAACCGCTGCATTCCGGCGCCTTGCCGCCGATCCGCAGGATCTCGCCGGTGATGAGAACGATCTCGCAACCCAGCACGTTGTTGGTGGTCATGCCATATTTCAGGCAATGCACCCCGCCGGAATTTTCCGCGATGTTGCCGCCGATCGAACATGCGATCTGCGACGACGGATCGGGCGCATAATAGAACCCGGCATGTGCCACCGCCTGACTGATGGCGAGATTGGTCACGCCCGGCTCGGTGACAACGACGCGGTTGTCGAAGTCGATCTCTCGGATGCGCTTGAATTTGCCCATGCCAAGCAGCACGGCATCAGCGAGCGGCAGCGATCCGCCGGACAGCGACGTTCCCGACCCGCGTGGCACCACCCGGATGCCGTTGTCATGACAGTACTTCAGAACCTGCGCGACCTGTTCCGTGGTGTCGGGCAACACCACGACCATCGGCGGCTGACGATAGGAGTTCAGCGCGTCGGACTCATAAGGAACCATTTCGGCAGCGCTGGAGATCACGCCCTCACCCGGCACAATGCGCCGCAAGGCGGCGACGATCTCGTCGCGGCGGCTCAGTACGCCCGCGTCCGGCACCGGCATCTTGATGGACATCAACACACTCCGAATAGCGGGAAGCTGCGCTTTGGCGCGGCAGTGCAAGACCTACGACTATAGCCCGCTTGTCTGGAACAACTCTAATGTGGCATCACATTTACGCGCCTCCCGCGAGAAAGATCAACTTCTTTGCGCGGCGCGTTGGACGCGGTTCAACACGTCACCCACAACTCGGGACAATTTCCATGAAGCTCCTCACCGTCACGGCAATCGCCTTCTCGTTCGCTTTCTCCGCAGCTCACGCTCAGGATGTCGCCGCCGGCAAGACCGCCTTCAACAAGTGCATGGCCTGCCATTCCATCGGCGAAAACGCCAAGAACAAGGTCGGCCCCGAACTCAATGGTCTGAACGGGCGCAAGTCGGGATCGGTGGAAGGCTACAGCTATTCGGATGCCAACAAGAATTCGGGCATCACCTGGAACGAGAAGGAGTTCAAGGAATACATCAAGGCGCCGAAGGCCAAGATCCCCGGCACCAAGATGGTCTTCGCCGGGATCACCAAGGAATCGGAAATCGACAACCTCTGGGCCTTCATCGCGCAGTTCGATAAGGACGGCAAAATCAAGCAGTGATCGGACGAGCGCCTCAAGCGCTTTCAAGCGAAGTGGATACCGGTTCGCGGAAAGAAACGCGTCAAAGCAAGAATCTAGAGCCATTTCCGCCCCGATTCTATCGAACGGAAATGGCTCTAGGCGCCGATCGCCATCTTGGCCGGCAGTGCCGGCAACACCGATTGAACCACCAGACCGCGCGCCCGCGCGTCCATGACACCGACAGCGCGCAAGGCCAGCAAGGTCGTGGTCTGCACCGCGTCACGGAGTTTGACCGGATCGTCGAGGTTGGCCGGCGCCAGCGGGCCAACCAGCGACTCGTGCAAGGCTCCCAGCAATGCCGTCGCAGCCAAGGCCGTGTCCTGTGCCGGCAAATGCCCGGCGCGCACTGCAGCCGCGATTCGCAATTCGATCTCGCCAGCAATATCGCGACGGCACGCCAGCCGCGACTCGCTGACATCGACATCGACCGGCTCCGCGAGAATCCCCCACGCCAGCTTGCGATGCGAGACAATATGCACCGCGATCGTCGTGACCGCCGCTGCCAATGCCGACGACGGCCCCGGCGCGGCATCGGCGGCACGGCGGATCGCGGCCAATTCGTCCCGCGATACGTCGACAATCAATTCGGAGATCAGCTCCGCCTTTGACGGAAAATAGCGATACACCGTCCCGGCCGCGACATTGGCGCGAGCCGCCACCGGCGCGATCTGCACCGCGCTCATCCCGCCCTCAATGGCAGCATCGCGGGCCGCCACCAGAATGGCGCTTCGCCGCGCCGCCAGACGTTTCACCACCTGCTGCGTACGCCGATAAACCATGGCTTCGTCTTGTCCCGGTGTTCCATCCCTATAAGAAGTGAACACCTATTCAGAGCGAATGACAAGTCTTTGATTGTAAAACAGATCATTACTACTCATCGGTAGCGACGGCGGGTTGGATTGAGTGCTTTTCAACCGCCGAAGCCGGCGGCCCGCGCTACCGCCGCAACCGCCATGCCGACGATCACCGCGATGAAGTCATTACGTAATACTATGGTCGCGACAATCGCGGCAAGAATGGCGAACATCACCACCGGCCCACCGTTGACCGCGACCGGCAGCGCTGCAGCCACGATGATCGAGCCCGGCAATGCATCCAGCATTCGGCGCACCCGCGGCGTGACCGGGACATAGGACATCAGCCAAAAGCCACCCAGCCTCACTGCCACCGTCACCGCAGTCATGACCGCGAAAGCCAGCATCACGTCGCTGCGCAAAACATCAGCCATGCGACGACTCGCGCATTGGGTCATCCGGCGGCATCAAGCCGGCGCTGACAGCTCCCGAAATCGCGCCGATGATAATGAACCACCATCCCGGCACCAGCCAATGCACGCACAGCGCCACCGCACCGGCGACGCCCCACGGAATGGCACGGCGCAAGCCCTTCCAGGCCGGCACCAGCATCGCCGCGTAGAATGCCGGCATCGCCAGGTCGACGCCGTATTTCTTGGGATCGGCCAATTGCTCCGCCAGCACGTAGCCGGGAATCGCCGCAACCAGCCAAAGGAAATAGAGGACGAGGCCGCCACCGACGAAGAACCACGCATTGGCACCGCCGTGATCGCGATAGCGTGTCGCGGCCAACCATCCACCATCGGTCACCAGTAGCATCGAGGGATAAGACTGCCAGCGCGGCAACGTCCCGAACCACGACCGCAACGAAGCGCTCATCAACCCGAAACGGAGGTTCACCGTGAGCGTCAGCAGCGCCAGCGTCGCGATTGACGATGCCGTGAGGTGATCGGGCCAAGCCTGCACCGCGACGAACTGCGACAGTCCACCGTAGACGAAAGCCATCATTACTTCGACTTCGGCGAGCGAGAACTGCTTCTGAGCACATAATGCGCCGAACGCCATGCCGAACGCCAGCGTCCCCGGCAGCATCGGGCCGATGGCGACGATGCCCGGCCAGATCGCGTCTTTGCTCCAATAGGCCGGAGTCTTGGTCAGTTTCGATGTCATGATGAAGCCCGCATGGCCCCATGCCTCTGCGGGCAAGTCGCGATCAGGTCAAGCTGCGCAAGATCATGGACGTTATGCGTGACGGCTGTTCGGACGGCGCCGTCGGCGCGTATCGCTCACGACGAGGTCCGCCATTCAATAAAAAACGCGGCGTCACCGCCGCGTTTTGATCATATCGCTCTGCCGCGTTTACGCCTGCGGCTGCGGTTCCAATCCCGTGTCGGGGTCCGGACGCGGACGCTGCTTGCCGGCCGGCGGCACCGCGGAAGTACGCGGCCCGGACGGTTCAAGCACCGATTCACGATTCGGCTTCTTGCCGTCGAGGAGATCGGTAATCTCGTCACCGGTCAGGGTTTCGTATTCAAGTAATCCCTTGGCGAGCGTTTCCAGATCGGCCCGTTTTTCGGTCAGGATGCGGGTTGCGTCCTTGTAGCCGGTCTCGACCAGACGGCGGACTTCGTTGTCGATCTTCTGCGCAGTCGCCTCGGAAACGTTCTGCTGGCGATTGACCTGCATGCCGAGGAACACCTCGTCATTGTTCTCGCCGTAGGACACGGTGCCAAGTTCTTCCGAGAGACCCCAGCGCGTCACCATCATGCGCGCCAATCGCGTCGCCTGATCGATGTCCGAAGCAGCTCCCGAGGTCACCTTCTCGCGACCGAAGATCATCTCTTCCGCGACACGGCCGCCCATCATGATGGCGAGGCGCGACGTCATCTGTTCCAGCGACATCGACAGCTTGTCGCGCTCCGGCAGTTGCATGACCATGCCGAGCGCGCGGCCACGCGGAATGATGGTCGCCTTGTGGATCGGATCGGTGGCAACGACGTTGAGGCCGACGATGGCGTGGCCGCCCTCGTGATAGGCCGTCAGCAGCTTCTCTTCCTCGGTCATGACGAGCGACTTGCGCTCGGCGCCCATCATCACCTTGTCCTTGGCCTCCTCGAACTCCGACTGCGTCACCATCCGCTTGTTGCGGCGTGCAGCAGTCAGCGCGGCCTCGTTGACGAGGTTCATCAGATCGGCGCCGGAGAAGCCCGGCGTACCGCGCGCGATCACCTTGAGGTTGACATCGGGAGCCAGCGGCACCTTGCGGACGTGAACCTTGAGGATCTGCTCGCGGCCAACGACATCCGGATTCGGCACCACGACCTGACGGTCGAAGCGGCCCGGGCGCAGCAGCGCCGGATCGAGCACGTCGGGACGGTTGGTCGCGGCAATAAGGATGACGCCCTCATTGGCTTCGAAGCCGTCCATCTCGACCAGCAACTGGTTCAGCGTCTGCTCGCGCTCGTCATTGCCACCGCCGAGGCCGGCGCCACGATGACGACCGACGGCATCGATTTCATCGATGAAGATGATGCAAGGCGCGTTCTTTTTGGCCTGCTCGAACATGTCGCGGACACGGCTCGCACCGACGCCGACGAACATCTCGACGAAGTCCGAACCGGAAATGGTGAAGAACGGCACGTTGGCTTCGCCCGCCACCGCGCGCGCGATCAAGGTCTTGCCGGTACCGGGAGGTCCGACCAGCAACACGCCGCGCGGAATCCGCCCGCCGAGCCGCTGGAATTTTCCGGGGTCGCGCAGGAATTCGACGATCTCCTGCAAGTCCTGCTTGGCCTCATCGACGCCGGCGACATCTTCGAATGTCACACGCCCATGCGCCTCCGTAAGCATCTTCGCTCGCGACTTGCCGAAGCCCATCGCCTTGCCGGCACCGCCCTGCATCTGGCGGGACAGGAACACCCACACACCGATCAGTGCAATGAACGGCAGCCACGACACCAGCAGCGAGACGAACCACGGCACGTTGTCGCCGGGCGGCTTGGCGGTGATCTGAACCTTGGCGTCGTAGAGCTTCTTCACCAGCCCCGGATCGTTCGGCGCATAGGTCTGGAAGCTCGCGCCGTTGGTGAAGGTGCCGTGGATTTCCGGCCCCTGGATCACCACGTCGCGGACGTGATTCTGATCGACTTCAGTGAGGAGTTGCGAGAACGAGATGTCCTGCGACGACGTGCGCTGGCCGGGGTTTTGAAACAGCGTGAACAAGGCCAACAGCAGCAAGACAATGATGACCCAGAGGGCGAAATTGCGCAGATTGGCGTTCATCGAGGTTCCTTCGTGGCCGCGCGCCGCGCGACCTCCTGCCTTGGACGGATGTTCTTAATTTAAGTGTCGCTTCAGCCCCTGCCAAGGGAACTGGTCAGGACTATTTAGCGCATCTGAGTGCTGTTGAATGCATCTTGGGTCCAAATAATGGCAATTCTGGTTATTATCTAGCGGAGACTTGATGTTTTAGTTCGTTCGGTCCCGGGTTGACGCTTGCGCCGCGGCGGTGCCGGCTCGATCAGAATGCGGCCTCTGGCAACGGTGATCACGGCTCCGGCAAGGGTTTGCCGGAAACGGCCCGCCGTGGCAGAGTTTGCAGGTGCCGATCGGGCGGCTTCGATGGCCCCCGCCAAGACCTCGACCTTACCCAGTTCGGGAGTCCCTTCGGTGCCTGCTCGGCTAACCGCCCGCAGCAGGACGCGAACCCGAATCTCCTCGGGCATTCCGACAAACGCATCGAAATCAAAACCGGGCTGTAGCAGTCCGCCGTGACGAATCGCCAAGAACCGCTCGGCGCCATCTGCCATTAATTCCAATGCCGCATTGGCGCGCCCTAACCGGCCAGCCAGACGAGTTAGGTTGCGCGCGTCGCACCCTTCGGCAGCCAGCAACGGCATCAAGGCCCGAAGCCGCGGGCGGGTATATTTGGCATCCGTGTTGGTCGGGTCGAGGGCGTACGGGAGTTTGGCTTTGTCAAGCGTCGCCAGCAGCCGCGCCTTCGGCACGTCAAGCAAGGGCCGCGCGACGATCGCGCCCTCACGCGATGACTGCCGCGCCATCGCACTCAAGCCTGCGATGCCGCTGCCACGCGTCATTCGCATCAGAACCGTCTCGGCCTGATCGTCGCGGGTGTGGCCGATGAGAATATGGTTCGCGCGGCATTGACGCGCCGCCTTCAGCAACAGGGCGTAACGCGCATCACGCGCCGCCTCCGGCACGCCGGTTTTGGGCTTGGCGCCGCGCCATCGCAACGTGCGATGTTCGACCCCAAGCTCACGCGCCAATCGCTTGACGTCGGCCGCCTCCCGCCCGGCTTCGGGACGCAACTGGTGATCGACGGTGACCGCGACAAGCCGCGGACCGTGCTTTAACGCTCGACGCCAGCGAGCAGCGAGCCAAAGCATCGCGACCGAGTCCGGACCACCCGACACGGCGAGGATCAACGACGGAGATTGCCTCCACTCCGCGAACAGCGATCTGGCTTCGCTTGCCGAAATTGGCGATTGATCGTCCGACATCATCGCTCCCGCACCGCGGGACGATGGCACAATCCCGGCGCAAGGTCATGAGCCGGCATGCATCCTATAAACCCGACCACACCCAAATTTGGTCGGGCATCGGCCGTCAGCCGATGCATGCCGTAAAGCTCAGCACTTCACCCGCTTCTGCTCGCGATCGACCGCTTGTTTGATGCCGCGCGACGCCTGGGGATACTTCCGCGCCACCTCGCCTAACGCAGCGCAGGCCGCTTCCTTTTCCTTTAGCGCCGCAAGCGATTGGCCGAGCCGCAGCAGGGCGTCAGGCGCTTTCGCCGAGGTATCGTATTTCGACGTTACGGCAAGGAAGGATTCGGCTGCCTCGCGATATTTCTGACGCTGAAACAGGCTCTCGCCGACCCAATACTGCGCATCCGACACCTGTTTGTCATTCGGATAACGTCGGGTGAAGTTGCGCATGGTTTCTTCCGCCAGCGCGTAGTCCTTGCGCTGCATATAACCGATACCAAGATCGAATTCGTCGCGCGGCGACGCCGACGGCGGCAAAGTGGTCAACCCTCCTCCACCGCCGTTACCGGATTGCGACGGGCTCCCGACGTTGGAGAGATTGAGCGGCTCCCCCGCGTCGCGGCCGCCAGGCGCACCGACCGCAGCGCCGCCCTGCCCTGAAGGCGGGCCCGATGGACGAGTGGAACCAAGTACTTGCGGCGCGCCGGGCGCATTGGGATTGCGGCTCGGATCAAACGCATCGCCACGGCCGGGGCCGCGCGCGATCGGCGCCTGCTCCTGCTGCACGGGCGGCTGGCCGGCGACCGATGGCAGGTTAGACGGCTGGCCGTAGGATGGTTGACGAGGTGGCGATTGTCCGTAACCGGAACCGGCCGGTGTTGCCTGCTGCGCGGGCGGAGAGCCGGCAGGTTGGCCACCTGTGGCACCACCCTGCAATTGCTGAAGTTGCTGCTCCAGCATCCGGTTGCGGTGCTGCAATTCCTCATTCTGGCCAGTGAGTCGCCGCAACTGACCCTCCAACTGCTCGACCCTCATCGCCGGATCGCCGTTGTCGTCGTAGCTTTGCGCCAGCACCGATGACGAGGACATCGCAAGTACCGCGGCTACGACAGTAACCCGCGCGAATTGAGGAAACGCGAGCTTTGCAGTTCTGAGTGACATTTTGGCCTGACAAATGAATGGCGTCGTTCCGGAACTCGAGCTTGAAGATCGGAGTACGCCAAAAATGTGACTACGCGAATTCGGCGCCAACTCTTGACGGAGATCACGGCCGAAACCACGGAGATGATAGCGCGCGCTGGCGCGTCTGGCAAAATCAGATCTTCGTTTGACCGCGCAACGATCTCGCCGTCAAAACAAAGCCGGCGCCCGAAGGCGCCGGCCAAAACAATCCTGCGACTGTGGATCAGGAGCTGGCGTTCAGCACGGTAACCGCGCGGCGGTTCTGCGACCAGCACGAGATATCGTTACACACCGCGACCGGCCGCTCCTTGCCATAAGAGATGGTACGCATCCGTTGAGCCGGAATGCCGCGCGAGATGAAGAACGACCGCACAGCCTGGGCGCGACGCGCGCCGAGTGCGATGTTGTATTCACGCGTACCACGCTCGTCCGCATGACCCTCGATGGTGAAGCTGTAGCGATTGTAGGTCTGCAGCCACTGCACCTGCTTTTCCAACGTCGCCACGGCCTGCGGGGTCAGATCGGTCTGGTCGCTCTCGAAGAAGACGCGATCGCCGACGTTCACCACGAAATCCTGCTGGCTGCCCGGCGCCGCAGCACCCGCCATGCCCGCTCCGTCAGCGCCGAGCCCGTTCTTGTTGGCGCAGGCGCCCATCGACAGCGCCACTGCCAGCACAGCTGCCAACTTCAATCCCTGGAGGAATCGCTTTTGATAGGTCATTCCGGAGCCTCCACGCTCACGATTTGTCTGATGACCCGGTCTACAGGGGGTTGGTTAAGCGAACGTTCCATCAACCTTGATGAGACGTTGCCGGAACCAATCAAATGCTGTCAGCCGCCAACAACCGGACGGGATGGTTAATGGCGAGCAAATATGGCATGAAGGTGAATGGGATCATGGGCCGGTACGGCTCATCCCACGGCAAAGTTGATGCAGCAAGGCACCAGCGGGCCCCAACCTTCCCAGAATTCGAATTCGTCGAGAACCTACGACCTCGGGACGATCGAGGCTCTCGCGAACGGCCGTTCCGGCAATCGAACCACGGAGAGGTTCCGTCCGTGACGCCGTTCAAACAACATGCGTCGCTCGAAGTAACTCGAGCGCAAGTGAGGGAAGCGCGCGAAAACCCTGTCGCGCTGATCCGGAAAATCAATTGCCATCAGGCTGATCGGCTTGATCAGACCCGGATAGTCACGCGGTGGCGCGAGGGTATGCAGGAAAATCCGTCGATAAAACGCCTGGTGTTCCGCCCGCACCGAGGCAAGCCCGATATCCGCATTGAAGTATTGGCAGGCGACATAGGCCAACCGCAACGTCATATACGGCAATTCGGGAAACCGGCTGGCACGCGCGGGTTCCGCGACGAAGCGCGTCGGGTCCACCATCACCTTGCCTTTGGCCAGTTCCGGCTTCAGCAATTCCGGAAACACCTCGACCGACGGCGTTACGGGGTGCTCGGGTGACGCGACCGAGATACGCAGCGAACTCACCAGTTCCCCGTCGAGGCGGACGCCGAATATCCAACTGTTTGGCAGGTCGTCGAACTGATCGCTGATCCTGTGATCACGGTTCGGCAGGATGGCGCCTTCCTGGAGATAGGCGCGATAACGCAGCCGATAGATTTCGTCTTTCTCGGCGTCGGTCTCTGCCAACTGATAGTCGACGTGATCGAGAAGTTCGATGCCACGTTCGAACGGGCGGCTCCGGGTCTGTTCAGCCTGACTCATTGCGAGTTTCCTGCGCAGTCCTGAGCAACGCGCGGTGCATTTACAAAAGTTAATGCTTTCTTAAACAAAGTGCAAAGCTATCAAAGTAGTAAGGTTAATGTCGTGTACACAAGCGCAGTCGCCGCGCGACCGGCTACTTGGCTCGTTGTGGCCGCGGAACTTCTATCAACTTGTTTCTGATATTCGCACCCCGTTCGGGGGTGTCTTCTGCAAGGAGCAGAATCGAAACCGCTAACCCGTCGATCGTGACGGCAGCGTGACCAGATTGTTTTCCGATGGTCGGCGTCCATGCGAAGCGCTCAGCAACTGACGGATCGCTGTCGCCGGCACCGGCCGGCTGAACAAGTATCCTTGTGCTTCAGTGACCGTGCCGTCGGCGCTGATCAGTTCAAGCTGCTCGTTCGTTTCGATGCCCTCGACGACCACGGACATGCCGAGATCGGCGCTGAGCCGGGCCACACCGCGAAGCAACGTCAACGGACGGTCGGTATCGATTCCTTCAAGGAACGAACGATCAATCTTGACCTTGTTGAGCGGGAAATTGTGCAGATAGCTCAAGCTCGAATAGCCCGTGCCGAAATCGTCGAGCGAAATCCGCACGCCTTCATTGCTCAACTGCGTCAACGCGTGACGGGTCCATTGCGTATTGCGCAACAGCGATGACCCGGTGATTTCGACCTCCTCGAGGCGTTTTGCAGGCAGCCCCGACACTTCCAGAGCGTAACGAACCTCCCTGAGCCCATCACGCTGATGGAATTGCTGCGACGAGACATTGAGCGCCACGCTGACGCCGTCCGGCCACTTCATGCATTCCATGCACGCCTTGCGCAGAATCCAGCGGCCGAGATCGACGATCAGGCCCATGTCCTCGGCGACCGGAATGATGTCGACTGGTGACACCGTGCCGCGCTCCGGATGATTCCAGCGCAGCAGCGCTTCGCAGGTCGAAATTCGTCCTGATTTCAGATTAACCAGCGGCTGATAGTACAGCTCGAACTCTTCGTCGGCGAGCGCTCGCCGCAAGTCGAGTTCGAGGATGCGGCGCGCTTCCACCGTTTCCGCCATCTCCTCACGGAAGAAGCAGAATGTGCCGCGGCCATCGGCCTTGGCGCGATAAAGCGCCATGTCCGCATTCTTGAGCAAGACGTCGGCACTGATCGACGGCGACGTGACGGCGATGCCGACGCTGGCGCCGATCTCTACCAGATGCAGGTCGATCTCGTAACGCTCGCTCAGCCGCTCGACGATGCGACGTGCCAGGCTGGCCGCGTCTTCGTTTGAAGTAATGTTGCGCTGGAACACGACGAATTCGTCGCCGCCGAAGCGCGCGACGAAATCGTTCGTCCGCATCATCTCGCGCAGCCGGTCCGCAACCATGCACAGCAGCCGATCGCCGCAAGGATGACCGAGCGTATCATTGACCTGCTTGAACTGATCGAGGTCGATGAAGAGGAACGCCGAAGTCGCATCCTGTGCGTGAGACAACAAACGCTCGATCTCGTCGCGGAAATTGACACGGTTGGGCAAGCCGGTGAGTTCGTCGAACCGCGCCAGATGCGTGATCTTGGCTTCGGCCATCCGCCGTTCGGTGATGTCTTCCACCAGCACGACGCTGCCGCCACCTGCCATCGGCTGGAACGTCCACGACAGCGCCCGCATGCCGGCGTGCGGCTCCACAGTGATGATCTCTCCAGCCTGAGAGTTCTCGATCTCCGAGAGAATCAAGTTTGCGCTGTCTTCCGCGAGAATTTCCGAGCGCCGGCATTCCGCGACAATCTCGCGCGCATGGACGCCGCGCAGCACGACTTCGCCGGGCAGTCCCATCATTTCGCTGAAACGATGGTTCATGACCGCGAGGCGACCGTCGACATTGAACATGCAAAGCCCGTGCGGCATGTTGTTCAATGCGGTGTCGAACTGACTGACCAGCGCTGCCTCGCGCTCGCGCGCGATCCAGGCGTTGACATAGATGCGTTGCAGGCTCGACGTCAGCCGGCGGATCGCGGCGAAGAACACGAAGCTGAGCAGCGCCAACGCATAGTAATAGATGCCGCCGAACGCGATCAGGGCGACGAAAACCGGCCCGCACCCCAGAAGCACCTGAAGGTGAAAAATATTCGGGCGTCCGAAGGTCCGGCCGACTCCGCCCGAGGTGTAGGCGACGACGGTCGTCACGCATAACATATGCGCAGCCGCATCGTCGGTGCGCATCAGCACCGTGACACCCCAGATGCCAAGCGCGAGGCCGTAGGCAATGGCGCCAATCCGGTAACGTTTTTCCCAGACGACAGCTTCGCTGACGGTCAGACCGGCGTTGCGGCGCTTGTAGCGATACATTTGATAGGCACGTGCCACGCCTACCGCGATGAACAGCGGCACGCTGAGCCAGCACCAGACATCAGCCGTAACGAACGCAACGACGGCGGCGGCGATCGCGGGACCGAACGCGCCAAAGATCATCGGCGCGGGATTCATGAACAATGAATCCACGAGCGCCGCATAAATCGTCGGCGACAACCGTTCGTCCTGGTGCCGTCTTTTTGTTTCGAACAACTGCATCGTCTGCGCGCGGACCCTGTTTAGGCCCCACAGTCATACCTTGCGCAGATGAAGCCTTCCTGAGCGAACATCGTTACCAAGATATTGCGAAGTCCCGCCGAATGTCGCGATACAACCGCAGCATCAGTCGACTATAGATAATAAGTCGATATTTCGCACGCCGCAGTTGAGTGCGTTAACGGATCGTTTACGATAACAGCGGCGACCACGCGGGATCGGAGGCATAGCCCGGCGTCGGCACCTTCTGTTCGTTCCGGCCGGAAATATCCACGGTGTAGAGCGAGGGACCGCCGCCACCGCCCGGATCGCGGAAGAACATTACGACGCGACCGTTCGGCGCGAATGTCGGGCCTTCGTTGTGGAATCCGGAAGTCAGGATGCGCTCGCCCGATCCATCGGGCTTCATGATCCCGATCGCGAACTGACCGCCGCCTTGCTTGGTGAAGGCGATATAATCGCCGCGCGGCGACCACACCGGCGTCGAATAGCTCCCCTCCCCGAACGAGATGCGCTGCGCGCCGCCGCCCCCGGCCGGCATGACGTAGACCTGCGGCTTTCCGCCGCGATCGGATTCGAAACAGATGCGCCCGCCATCCGGCGAATAGGACGGCGAGGTGTCGATCGCCGGCGTATCGGTCAGCCGCGTCGTCGACTTCGAACGCAGATCCATCACGAACAGGTTCGAGTTGCCGCCCTGCTGCAAGCTCATGATGATGCGCTGGCCGTCCGGCGAAAACCGCGGCGAGAACGACATGCCGGGGAAGTTGCCGACGATCTCGCGTTGTCCGGTTTCGATATTGAACAGGTAAACCCGCGGATCGCCCTGCCCGAATTCCATGTAAGTGATTTCCTGCGTCGAGGGCGAAAACCGGGGCGTCAACACCAAATCGGAGCCCCGCGTCAGGTAACGCACGTTGGCCCCGTCCTGATCCATCAATGCCAGCCGCTTGACGCGATGCTGCGCCTTGCCGCTTTCGTCGACGAACACCACGCGGCTGTCGAAGTAACCCTTCTCACCGGTCAGGCGTTCATAGATCTGGTCGGAAATGATGTGCGCGATGCGGCGCCAGTATTCCGGCGACGTGAAGTATTGCTGGCCGGTCAGTTGCTGGCCCGAGGCGACATCCCATAAACGGAATTCAGCCTTGAGCCGGCCATCGCCCTGCCGCGTCATGCGACCGGTGACCAGTGCCTGCGCGTTGATGCTTTTCCAGTTCGCGAACTGCGGTGCGGAATCGATGTTGTTGATCTTCTCGATGAAAGCCGCCTGATCGATCGGCGCGAACAGGCCGCTGCGCTTGAGATTGTTGGTGATGACCTGCGCCACGCCGTTGCCGACCTCGCCGTCCGACGGCGTGCCCGCGACGAAATTCGGGATCGCGATCGGCAGCGGCGCGACGTTGCCCTCCGTGACCTGCAAGCGGGTTTGCGCGCGCGCCAGCGACGGCAGCAGCAAACCTGCGGCGACACCGGCGCCGCCGATCAGCGCGTGCCGGCGTGTCAACGACATTGCGGACGGAAAAGACGACTTCAGGGGCATCGCTCGCTCACTTCAAAGAGTATCGGCAAAACATCAACCATTGAACATCTGGCGCGGATCGAATGTGACAATCATATCTTTCCACTGATCGTAAGTCGCGGGCCGCAGCATATCGTAAGGCTGCGCCTGCAACACCGCGCGCATCGCGGCGTCGGCCGCCGCCCGATAGCGCGGCGACGAACCACGGGACACGATTTCCGGCGGCGCCGCCAGCCGCTTGTCGGGCGTCAGGCGAATGCGGATATCGACGATCAGTTCTTCCGGATGCTCGGTGCCGGCCTGCACATTCCACAGCTTGGTCAGCCGCGCGCGCAACGCATCCAGTTCGGATTGCGACAGCGTGGCAGCGGTGCCGCGCGCCGCGCCGAGCGACGCGGTCGAATTGAGCTGCTCGCCGGTTGCGGCGTGGCGGGTCGGATCGCGCTTGTCGAGCAAGGCCGCGATCTTCGACTGATCGAAGGTGCGCTCACGCTTCGGCTCGGGCGGTTTCGGCGGCGCGGCCTTGGCCTGCGGCTTCGGCGTCGGCTTCTTGGCCTCGTCCTTCTTCAGCGCTTCCGCGATCGGATCGACCTTCGGCGGATCGGGCTTCTTCTCGATCGGCTTCGGTTCGTCCTTCGGCTTGTGCTCGGCGACGGGCTTCGGCGGATCGGGCTTCTTCTCGACAGGCTTTTCGACGGGCTTCGGCGGCGGCTCGGGCGCGGCCTCGGTCTTCACCTCGGGCTTTTCGGTCACCTTGCCTGCGGTGTCGTCGACCGGCTTCGCCTCGGCGACCTTCTCGACCAGCGGCTTCGGCTTTTCCTTGTCGCCGGTCTTGCTGCCGGCGGTGATCTTCGACAACTGATCCGCGGAGATGATATCGACCGGCATCGACTCCGGCGGCGGCGCTTCCAGCGAGCGAGCTGAAAACGACACGAGACCCCACCCGATCACGAGCACGTGCAGGGCAACCGACGCGACGAGGGTCTTGTCGACTTTCACCTCAGCTTCCTTGCTCCACCTCGGTCACCAGCGCGACGCGACGGAATCCGGCGGACGACAGCCGGCCCATCACCTTCATGACGGTACCGTAATCGACTTTCTTGTCGCCGCGCACAAATATGCGCTCGTCCATGCCGGCGCGCGCTTCAGTGATCGCCTTCAACTTCGGCACCAGGTCGTCGATCGCAATTTCAGTGTCGTTGAGAAACACCTGCCCCTTGAGATTGACCGACAGCGTCAGGGGATTCTTGTCCTGATCGAGGCTCTTGGCCTGGGTCTGCGGCAGATCGAGCGGCACGCCGACCGTCAGCAGCGGCGCCGACACCATGAAGATGATGAGCAACACCAGCATGACGTCGACCATCGGGGTGACGTTGATATCCGCCATCGGCGCCGCGCGCCGACGCCGGCCGCGTCCGCCGCCCGATGCTCCCGCGATGTTCATGCCCATGATGCGGTGCTCACAATTGGCCCCTCACGTTCACGCACGTTCGTCGATCTGGCGCGACAGGATCGCCGAGAACTCGTCGGCAAATCCCTCCAGGCGCTGCGCCTGCCGGTTCACCTCTGCCGTGAATTTGTTGTAAAAAATGGTCGCCGGGATGGCGGCGATAAGGCCGATGGCTGTCGCGAACAGCGCTTCCGCGATACCAGGCGCGACGACGGCCAGCGATGTGTTCTTGGACGCCGCGATCGACTGGAAGCTCGACATGATGCCCCAGACGGTGCCGAACAGGCCAACGAAGGGCGAGGCCGAACCGACCGTCGCCAGCACCAGCAGGCGTCGCTCGAGCCGTTCGATCTCGCGTGCGATCGAGACGTTCATCACCTTCTCGATGCGCATCTGGAGGCCGGCAAACGAGCGCGCCTGGCTTTCGAACGAGCGCTTCCACTCGCGCATCGCGGCGACGAAGCACGCCGCCATCGACTGCGTCGGTTTTGCCGCCAGCGAACGATACAATTCCTCGATCGACTCTCCCGACCAGAATGCCTGCTCGAAGCGGTCCATCGCCCGTCGGGTGCGGCCGTAAAGCAGGATCTTGTCGATCGCGATGGCCCAGACCCACACCGAGCAGGCCAGCAGGCCGAGCATCACCGCCTTCACCACCCAATGGGCTTGAAAGAACAGCGCAATCAATGACACGTCGGAGGAGGCCAGCGGCAAAGCTGACTGCGCCACATCGGCCGGATTCATAAGCAGTGTCCTCTCAACGCAAGTGTCCCAATCATTCCCGGGAGCGACGCGTCTCGCCGTCCGCGATCACGCGCCATACCGCGTCGTCTGCCAACGCCGGTTCTGCCAATTCGCATGGGGGGCCCGTCCAAAGCCGGGTCCTGCATCCCCTGCCAACGTGTCAAAACGAGGGCTGACGGCGGTTTTTCCCGCGTTCCACCAAGCGCCTGCCATGGTTAACGCGAGGTTATCAAAGCCGTTTTCCGATCAACCTCACGGAAAATTTCCCTCAAATAACAAAGCCGCCCATCCGGGGTGCGGATGGGCGGCGATGTAACGATCGTTTACAACGAGGAGGTGTTACGCCTGCGGCTGGCCGTCCGGCGGCGGGGTCGGGCGCGAGCGGTGCTGCGCCATGAACTGGTCGAACTCTTCCTTGTCGCGGGCGTGACGCAGACGCTCGAGGAAGTCCTTGAATTCCTTCTGTTCTTCCTCAAGGCGACGCAGCGTTTCGACACGATATTCGTCGAAGGCGCGGTTGCCGCTCGACGGCGGGCCGAAGCCGAAGCCGCCCCGCTCCATGCGGTTGCGCATCCGCTCCATCTTGTACTGCATCCGCTCCATCTTGTTGGACCAGCGGTCGTTATGGCTCCAGCATCCCATTTTCCTGCTCCCGAGTGTGTAGAAGAGAAGTGCGAGGCCAACCGGCCACCAGAAGATAAAACCGAGCACCGTCAAGGCGATCCAGCCCGGATGCCAGGGCGACTCGAAAAAGCCTGGACGCCGGTAGTGGCCTTCCGGCGGGCCGCTCCAGCGGTGAACGTCTGCGGTGGGGGTCATATGCATCTCCCTAGATGGATGGCCGCGTGAATGTAAATAACATTTACATACGTAACGCACTTCAGATTTTTGTCAAGCGACGGCTTCGGCAATCACGGAAATGTTTGTCGCGGACGCCTGCCGCCACGGTTGCTCGCCTCGATCGATCGCCAAAACCGGCAGCGGCGGCCGCGCTGTTCGGCAAGCAAAGCGCGTGAAGCACAAAGGTTCCGAATTGCGCGGTCGCGGGTCGAATTATTCAGCGCGCGATGATTCGACCGGCACGCCGATGCCGGAGCGCGCGGCGCCTCACTTCGTCGGTTTGCCCCACGGCCCCGACGGCGCGGGCGGAGGACCGGGCGGGCCCGGCGGCGTGCGCGGCGTGGCGGCGGCATCCGGCGGCGGCCTTTGATCGGTCGGAAAACCGAGCCCGCGCAGATAAATCAACACGCCGGCTTCGAGCAGTTCGTCCGGCGACATCGGCAGCTTGCGCCGCGCGGAATCGCCGCGTGCGAACAGCGAGGCGACGCCGTGCGACATCGACCAGATATGCAGCGCCATCATCATCGCCGGCGGCCGCGCGACGCCGGGCGGCGCCAGCGCGGCGAGCCGTTCCGCGGCGGCACGAATGATGTTGAAGGCGCGTTCGCTCGCCACCATCAATGTCGGGTTGACGTCGATCGGCACACCGGACTCGAACATCGCGGAATAGAATGCCGGCTCGCTGCGCGCGAAATCGAGATAGGCCCGCCCTACCCGCTCAAACGCGGTGACGGTGTCGGGGCGCCCGTCGTCCCACGCCTTGGTCAGGACCGCCTCGAACAGTTCGAACCCGCGCTGCGCGATGCTGGACAGCAGTTCGTCGCGGTCGCGGAAGTGGCGATAGGGCGCGGCAGGACTGACGCCGGCCGAGCGCGCGGCATCGGCGAAGGTGAAACCGGCAGGTCCCTTCTCCGCGATCAAGCCAAGCGCCGCTTGCAGCAGCGCCTCCTTGAGATTGCCGTGGTGATAGCCGCGCTCAGGGCCGCGGCGGTCCTTTCGCCAGCTCATGTTAAGGGCTTTTACATGAGGTGGGCGAAAAGGCTAGATATTTCCACGACCGACGGCGGCCGGAATCATCGGGAAATTCAGCCCGGGACTCTTGCGGCGATCCCGTGGCGATATCGAGGCAGCCCAAAAAGCCCAAGCCTCCGCCCGACCGGCCTCGCCGCCCTCAGTCGCCCCGCACCGCCGCCTGCAAATCCGGCAACCGGGCGGCCGCCGCCTGCACCTCGGGATCGAAATCCGCCATTTCCTGAACCTGACGGATCTCGATGACCTCGTCCTCGGAGGCCGGGCACCGCTTTGCCCAGGCAATCGCCTCGTCGCGCGAGGCGACGTTGATCATCCAGTAGCCGCCGAGCACTTCCTTAGCTTCCGCGAACGGCCCGTCGGTGACCAACGGCTTGCCGCCCTCGAACGACACCCGCGCGCCCATCGACGGCGGATGCAGCCCATCGAGTGCCAGCAGTACGCCGGCCTCCTGCAGCGCCTCGTTATAAGCCATCATCGATTTCACGCGCTCCGGATCGAGTTTCACGTCGGGCGGCGCGGTCTCATAGCCTTTCGGGATCATCAGCATCATGAAACGCATAGGGTGTTCCTTTGAGGTTGGATTGAATGATGACGTCGCGTTGAAGTCGCTTTTAGCGCATGTGCTCTGCGATCATCGTCGTCCCCGCGAAGGCGGGGACGACACAGTGAGGGTGCGGCATGGCACCTGCTTGAAGTCTACTGCCCGAAGCCTACCCCCTTGCGGCCACTTCAGCGCGCAAACGCTCTTCCTGCTCGCGCAGTTCCGGCGTGAAGGCTTCGCCGAAATCTTCCGCTTCGAACACCTGACGCAATTCGAGTTCGTCACCGGGCGCGAACGGGGCGCGCTTCATCCAGGCGATCGCCTCCTCGCGCGAGGCGGTCTCGATCATCCAGAAGCCGCAGACGAGATCGCCATTGGCCGGGAACGGACCATCGACCGCGGTGACGCCATCATCGGAGAAACGGATGCGCGCACCCTTCACGGTCGGATGCAGTCCCTCGCCGGACAGCATGACACCCGCCTTCACCATTTCCTCGTTGAAGCGGCCCATCTCGGCGAGCTGTGCCTCGCTCGGCATTTCGCCGGCTTCTGTTCCCTTGGTCGCCTTCACCATCACCATGAAACGCATCGCTGTTCTCCGTTGATCGGCCCGGCTCACGCCGGCTCTGCAATGAAGACGAACGGACGACGGCACTGCCGACATCGCCAACGGCATTTTTTTGACGCCGCTCAGTCTGCCTTTGGCGGCGTGTGCCAGGCCTGCGGCACGAAGACGCCGTCGCGATAGGACGCGCCGAAGTAGACGTCGATGGCGTGCACCTGTTCCCCAACGAAACTGAAGAACTCGGTGTTGCGGAACACGAGGCCATCGACCGTGGTGCAGCGATAGGTCGCGTAGGCCGCGTCGCCCTCCTCGAAAATCCGCTCGATGACGTTCTCGCGAATCTGCACGCCGGCGGGCCAGCACAGTTCGAAATATCGCGCCTTGTCGATGCCGTCGTCGTAAGGTGTGGTGAAGCGGAAATCCTCCGCCATCATCGCGGCGAGGCCATCGCGGTCGCGCCGATGATAGCAGTCGAACAAGCGGCGGACGAGCGCGGCGCGCCGGCCTTCCATAATCAGCCCTCCTGCGGGAACATATGGAAGTAAGGCTCCGCTTCCTTCAGCACCCGCGCATAGGAGGGTCGCGCTTTCAGCCGCTCCAGATAGGCGGCGAGATGCGGGTGGCTGTCCGCGTAAGGCAGCACCTTCGCGGCGTAGAACAGCGCCGGCGCGGCCGCGCAATCCGCCATCGAGAAATCGTCGCCGGTTGCCCAACGTCGCGACGTCATGTCGCGCTCGGCGATGTCATAGGCGGCGCGCATCCGGATCTTGGCATCCTCGACGCCATGCGGGTCCTTGGCATCGGCCGGCCGCAACCGGTTGCCGACAACTTTTTGCATGTGATTGTGGATGTGCAGGTCGTAGAAACGATCGGCGAAGCGAACCGCGCGTGCCGCATCGCCATTGTCGGGAATGAGCCGCGTCGCACCCGGATAATGCTGATCGAGATAGTCGATGATGATGCTGGACTCCGGCACCACCTCGCCGCGCGCATCATCCTGCAACACCGGAAACTTGCCGACGTCCCACAGCTTCAGCAGCATCGCGCGTTCGTCCGGATCGCCGAGATTGACCGACACCGCGGTGAACGGCGTCGCGTTCTCATACAAAGCGATCAGTGTCTTGTGACAATAGGACGACAGCGGATGCATATAGAGCGTCAGCGACATCACCTTCTCCATGGAATAATCATTGATCATCCGGCGCGACGCGGCACGCCGTCACATCGCGATCAAGCTTGCGGCACGTAACGGTTGACCACGATGCCGGTGCCATAGGCCTTGGCTTCGTGCAGGCGCAGCTTTTGTGTCGCGCCCGGCTTGAACAGCGGTGTGCCGCCGCCGAGCAGCACCGGGCAGATGCCGATGCGATACTCGTCGATGAGCCCAGCCGCACCGAGTTGCGACGCCAAATCGGCGCTGCCGAAGATGAAAATGTCCTTATCGGTTTCGCGTTTCAGCCGCTCGGTGGTTGCGGCGACATCGCCGCCGAACACCTGCACATTGCGCCAGCCCGATTGCGTGACGGTGCGCGAGAACACGAACTTCGGCAGCGTGTTCATGAAATCCGCGACCTCCGCGGCCTCGCCGCTTGCGTTCGGCCAGTAGGACGCCATCAGGTCATGGGTGCGGCGGCCGAACATCAGTGCGCCGGCGGCCCGCAACTGTGCGATCGACAATTGTTCGAGTTCAGTGCCCCAGACGTCGGAATGAAACGAGAGATCATGGCCCGGCCCTTCCATGTAGCCGTCCAGCGTCATCGCTGGATCGTCCCACGCCGCGGCGAGTGGCGTACCCTGCGGCAGCGGGCGCACCGTGCCGCCGTGCGCGACCCGGTGCGCCGGAAAGATTTCGTGCATGCGCGGAAAGTCCGCCGTGCGCCGGGCCTGCGACCAGAACAGTACGTCTTCGCGCTGTTGCCCGATGGTTTGTACGGTGGTGGCATGCGTTGCCGTTGCCGATGATTGCGCCCAGGCGGCAGCCAATGGCGGTGTGGCCAGACCGCATGCCAGCAGGGAGCCTAGCAGCACCGCGTGGATTTTCTGATGCATGAAGATGCCCAGTCGAGGGTGGGGATGGGGTCGGCCACGGTGCATTGGCGCCGACACCCACGCAGCATCGCTTGATGGACCAGGATGCCGGATTGGGCGCCGTGCACCGATATCCAACCGCAGCGTGGTGCCGGATGTTACCGTGCCG
>JAFKKL010000180.1 GCA_017305595.1 Hyphomicrobiales bacterium
GGTCTTGCGGGTGGGGGCCATGAGCGATGTCCAGTGCAAGCAGGGAGAGTTTGCATTGGGATATCGCGTTTCACGCGCTCTTGCCATCGGGCAAGGGCGCGTCCTGCGCATGGCGGCGTAGCGCGGTGTAAAAAGCTGCGTTGAATGCGCGATAATCGATTGTTTGGAAAGTCTCGAAATGCAACTCGGAAGATCGACGATCTTGTGGTCGGCTGTCGTGTTGCACGATGGTACAACACGACTTTCCGATGCCGTTCCGGCAGTTCTTCGGATTTTAGCCCGCGCGATTACTTCTTGCGGAAGCGATCGAGGCGGACGACTTCGGCGCCTTCGCTTGGCTTCGCGGGCTCATCGTCGGCAGCAACGCCGGATTCGACAGCCGGTGGCGGCGCGATCGTCGCGGGCGGCTGCGCTTCGACTTGATCGGCCGCTGGTACGGCGCTTGCGCCGTCGGCGGTTTCGAACTGCAGGCCGAACTGCACCGACGGGTCGAGAAAACTCTTGATCGCGCTGAAGGGGACAACCAGCCGTTCCGGCACGCCGCCGAACGACAACCCGACTTCGAAACGATCCGGCGTCACCACCAGATCCCAGAACTGGTGTTGCAGGATGATGGTCATCTCCTCCGGATACTGCGACAGCAGCCGGGGTGAGATCTTCACGCCTTCGGCCTTCGAGAGGAACGTGATGTAGAAATGGTGATCGCCCGGCAGGCCGTGCTCAGCGGCGTCCGTCAGCACTTGCCGCAGCACGCCGCGAAGCGCATCGCGCGCGAGAACGTCATATCTGATGTGATCGGTGGCCATCGGTCATTCTCTTGGGGTTGCCGCGCCGACCGGACCCGCGGACTTCGCCGCCGCCCGACTCGCTGTTTGCACCATGCTACTCCCGCGCCGGGCGCAGGTCAGCAGGCCGCGCGGATCGATGTACAGGACATTATGACGAAACGCCTCCCGCTATCCGGAAGCGCCTGACGATAAAGAAGTACGCCGATAGATAAAGATTGAGTGGAGGCTTCTGTTGCCAGGTGCCTCCGGACCCCGCCTAGCGGAGCTTAACCCACTAGGACTTTAGACTTGGTCTTTCAAACTGCGTTACGCAGCCTGAGCAACCGGAGCATAGTTGTCGTTTGCAACTATTGCATAGCCCGATAACGGCGGAACCATACCGAGAAAAAACACGCCCTTTACGCCCTCGTCGATCCTGTTTCGCCCCCGCCGAAGTTCCTGGCGCGATCCCGAGGAACTTGGGTGGAGGCGCCGGGTGCTGCCCCCGGGTCCGAATGGTTTATTGCGACGGCCATTTATTTCCGTAGCCGGCGAACCGGCCCGCTCAATATAGGGGGCAAGATGGCGCGACGAAAGCCCTGCGTCGGTTGACCACACGAGATGGCGGAGATTCCGACGGCTCCGCGTGCGGCGCAGGTGAGGCCATTGAAAACACGCCTTGGTGGCAATCGGCGAAGGTTTTAAGTCTCGTCGATGCCTTCCGATTCTCCCGCCGCCGGGCTCCCGGTCGATCCGCCGACGCCGACCTTGCCGGGGAGGTTCGCGCTGTTTCTGGCATTCGCCAAGATGTCGCTGGCAGGGTTTGGCGGGGTGCTGGTGTTCGCGCGGCGCGCCATCGTCGACAAGCACCGCTGGATGACGGCCGACCAGTTCAACGAGACCTTCGCGCTGTGTCATTTCCTTCCCGGCCCCAACATCGTCAACCTATCGGTGGTGTTCGGCGCACGGATACGTGGGCTTACCGGCAGCATCGCGGCCTTTCTGGGATTGCTGGCGCCGCCGTTTCTGATCGTGACCACGCTGGCGCTGCTCTATGCGCATTACGGCGATATTCCGGCGTTGCGGCGGGTGCTGAACGGCGTGTCTTGTGCAGCGGTCGGGCTGCTGCTGGCGGTGACGTGGCGGATGCTGCTGCCGCTGTTGCGGCGGCGCGAGCCAATCGCGCTTGTCATGCTGGTCGCGGTCTTCGTTGCGGTCGGCGTGCTGCGCTGGCCGCTGCCGCAGGTGCTGTTGGTGACGACCCCGCTCAGCATCGCCGCGACTTGGCTGGCGCGACGGAGGAAAGCGGCATGACCGGGATCGGCACCTTGGTCAGCATCGCGGCTGCATTCGGTTGGCTGTCCCTGTTCGCGGTCGGTGGGGCCGCCGCCGCTATCCCCGAAATCCACCGCATCGCCGTCGATCTCAACCACTGGATGAGCGACGCCCAGTTCGCCGATGCCTTTGCGATCGCGCAACTGTCCCCGGGACCCAATGTGCTGATCGTTTCGCTGGTCGGCTATCAGGTGGCCGGGGTCGCCGGTGCGCTGGTGGCGACGCTGGCGATGTGCGTGCCGACCGCGGCTTTGGCCTACACCGTCAGCCGGCTACTCACCCGGGCCGGTGATTCGCCGTGGCCGGCTTTGGTGCAGGCGGCGCTGGTTCCGCTCTCGATCGGGCTGATGGCGGCCAGCGGTCTGGTCCTGGCTTTCGCGGCTGATGGCTCCATCCCCGCCGTGGTCTTAACCGTGGCGGCGGCGGTATTGGCGGCCGCGACCTCGCTCAACCCGGTGTGGCTGTTGGTGGCAGGCGGGATCCTCGGCCTGCTGGGATGGATTTGAGGGGAGTTGATCGGCGGTCGGGACAACCACATTTCCCCAATAATATTCCCGTGGCCGGTCGTGTCGTTCGGCGCCGGGCGCTAAAACGGGGTGGAACGAGATAGACCCTCATGCACCAATATCACGACCTGCTCGAACGCATTCTCGCCGATGGCGTGGAAAAGCACGACCGCACCGGCACCGGAACGCTGTCGGTGTTCGGTCATCAGACGCGCCACAATTTGGCCGCAGGATTCCCGCTGCTCACGACGAAGAAATTGTCGTTGAAAGCGATCATCCACGAACTGCTCTGGTTCCTGAAGGGCGACACCAACATTAAGTACCTCAAGGACCATGGCGTCTCGATCTGGGACGAGTGGGCGGACGAGAACGGCGATCTCGGTCCGGTCTATGGTTCGCAGTGGCGCTCATGGCCCGCGCCGGACGGACGCAGCATCGATCAGATCGCCAACGTCGTCGACATGATCCGGCGCAATCCGGATTCGCGGCGGCTGATCGTCTCGGCGTGGAATCCGGCCGAGGTCGACAAGATGGCGCTGCCGCCATGCCATTGCCTGTTTCAGTTCTATGTCGCGAACGGCAAGCTGTCCTGCCAACTCTATCAGCGCTCCGCCGATGTGTTTCTCGGCGTGCCGTTCAACATCGCATCCTATGCGCTGCTGACGATGATGGTCGCGCAAGTCACCGGCTTGAAAGCAGGTGAATTCATTCACACGCTGGGTGACGCGCATCTCTATTCCAATCATCTGGAGCAGGCGCGATTGCAATTGACGCGCGCGCCGCGTGCGTTGCCGACGATGACGCTCAATCCCGACGTGAAGGATATCTTCGCCTTCCGCTATGAGGATTTCACGCTGACGAACTACGATCCGCACCCGCACATCAAGGCCGAGGTCGCGGTGTGAGCGGAGCTACATCGGCGCAACTTGAGATCGTGCTGCTCGTTGCGATGGCCGAGAACGGTGTGATCGGCCGCGACAACACTATTCCGTGGCGCTTGAAGACCGATCAGCAGCGTCTCAAGCAGATGACGCTCGGCAAACCGATCGTGATGGGCCGCAAGACGTTCGAGTCTTTGCGTCGCCCGTTGCCGGGACGCACCAACATCGTGATCACGCGCGACCCTGCGTTTCGAGCGGCCGGCGCAGTGGTGACGGACTCACTGGCGCATGCGAATGAGATCGCACGCGGTGATGCGCTGCGGCGTTTCGTCACTGAGATCGCGGTGATCGGTGGTGCCGAGATTTATGCTCAGGCGATGCCGTTCGCGGATCGGCTCGAAGTCACGGAAGTTCACGCATCGCCCGAGGGCGATACGCGATTTGCCGCCATTGATCCGGCCATATGGCGGGAGACGGCGCGGCAGCGTCACGGAGCATCGGCTGACGACAGCGCCGATTTCTCCTATGTGACCTATTGCCGGCATGCGCGGCATTAACCGGCACACTGCCTTCACATTGACAATTTCGGTTCGGCCCTTAGCTCCATTCATGTGCGCAATGGGCCGGAAATGCGACTTCGGGCGTTTCGGGCGCGAGCGCGTCACGCGTTAACACGCCGCAACAAGCTGCGTTGTAAGGGCCGGGGGCGTCCCCTATAAAGCCGTGCAGGTTATTCGCTGGGCCGGAAAGTCGAGTCCGGCCAGCGCCGAGGAGGTTGTCGATGCCGTGGAAGAATCAAGGCGGAGGTCCGTGGGGCTCGGGTCCGAAAGGGCCATGGGGTTCCGGCCCTCAATCCCCGGGGCCCCGACCGCCTGATCTGGAAGATCTGTTGCGGCGTGGCCAGGATCGCCTGCAATCGATTTTGCCCGGCGGCCACATGAGCACCATGGGCATTCTTCTTCTGATCGTCGCGGCCCTTGCCATCTGGGGCCTGTCCGGATTCTTCCGGGTGCAGCCGAACGAGCTCGGCGCAGTGCTACGCTTCGGCAAGCATGTCCGCACCGTACAGCCCGGTCTCAACTATCATCTGCCGTATCCGATCGAGACGGTGCTGCTGCCCACGGCGCTGCGCGTCAATACGTTAAATATCGGCATGACGTTGTCGCAGGACCCGGCGCGGCGTGGCGCCGTCATGCGCGACGTGCCGGAAGAAAGCCTGATGCTGACCGGCGACGAGAACATCGTCGACGTCGATTTTACCGTGCTGTGGAAGATCAAGCCCGACGGCGTCGGCGACTTCCTTTTCAACATCCAGAACGCCGAAGGCACCGTGAAGGCCGTTGCTGAAAGCGCGATGCGCGAATTGATCGGGCGTTCGGAGATTCAGCCAATCCTCACCGGCGCGCGAACCAACATCGAAAATTCGGTGCAGGACCTGATGCAGCGGACGCTGGACAAATACGGCGCCGGCGTTCTGATCCAGCAGGTGCAGATGCAGAAGGTCGACCCGCCGCAGCAGGTGATCGACTCCTTCCGTGACGTGCAGGCGGCGCGCGCCGACCTTGAGCGTTTGCAGAACGAAGCGCAGACGTATGCCAATCGCGTCATCCCCGACGCGCGCGGTCGTGCGGCGCAGATCGTGCAGAATGCGGAAGGCTACAAGGAGCAGGCGATCGCCGAGGCGAAAGGTCAAAGCTCCCGCTTCCTGCAGGTCTATCAGGCCTACAAACTCGCGCCGGACGTGACGCGCGAGCGCATCTATCTGGAAACCATGGAGCGTGTGCTCGGCGGTGCCGACAAGCTGGTCTACGATCCGGGCGGGGCGGGATCGCAGGGCATCGTGCCCTATCTGCCGCTCAGCGAACTGACGTCGCGGCGTAGCGCGCCGCCCTCGGCGGCCAATCAGCCCAACAAGCCGAACGGGAGCGTGCGATGAGAGCCGGAGTTTCAGGAATCGTCGCGCTGCTGTTGCTGCTCGTCGTGGTGGTGATCGGTTACAGCTCGCTGTTCACGGTACGTGAAACCGAGCAGGTGCTGCTGGTGCGCTTGGGTGAACCGGTCCGCGTGGTGACTGAGCCGGGCCTGCATTTCAAGGCGCCGTTCGTCGATTCGGTGATCAGTATCGATAAACGGATTCTCGATCTGGAGAACCCGTCCCAGGAAGTCATCGCTTCCGACCAGAAGCGCCTCGTGGTTGATGCGTTCGCGCGCTACCGGATCAAGAATGCGCTGCGCTTTTATCAGAGCGTCGGTTCGATACAGGCCGCCAATCTTCAGTTGACGGCACTGCTCAACGCATCGCTGCGCCGTGTGCTGGGTGAAGCGACCTTTATCCAGGTCGTTCGCGACGAACGCGAAACGCTGATGGCGCGGATTCGTGAACAGCTCGACAAGGAAGCCGGCGGTTACGGCATTTCGGTTGTCGACGTCCGCATCCGTCGCGCCGATCTGCCGGACCAGAACAGCCAGGCGGTCTATCAGCGGATGCAGACCGAACGTCAGCGTGAAGCGGCCGAGTTCCGCGCGCAGGGCGGACAGAAGGCGCAGGAGATTCGCTCCAAGGCGGATCGCGAGGCGACGGTGATCGTGGCCGATGCCAATTCGCAGGCCGAGCAGATTCGCGGTCAGGGCGACGGCGAGCGCAACCGCTTGTTCGCCGACGCCTACAATCAGGATCCGGGCTTCTTCGCGTTCTATCGTTCGATGTCGGCCTACGAGACCGGCCTCAAGCAAAACGATACCCGTTTCCTCCTGCGTCCCGATTCGGACTTCTTCCGCTTCTTCAGCAGCCCATCGGGTAAGCCGTCGAACGGCGGGCCGCGTGCGCAGGGATCGGCCGACGCAAAATAATTGGCGGGCATCGCGCATCGTACGACAACGAACAACGCCGCCCCTCGGCGGCGTTGTTTTTTCATCGGTACCGATGCTGCGCCGTATCCTTCGAGAGTCGCCAGTCGCCGCTGGCATTCTTCTCGATCGGATGCAATCGGTAAAAAGCCGGTGCTCCTGCTTTCGGATCATGCTCTAATCGCCTCAAGGAACACGGCGAGTCACTGGCGGGCGTGCCGGAGCGATGCCGGAGTGAGGGAGGTTGCCACCTGATGAGGTCTATTGCGTTCGCCGACTTCCTCATCGGCGTGGGAATGCTGCTCGTGATCGAAGGCCTGCTCTTCGCCGCCGCTCCGGGCTGGATGCGCCGGGCGATGGAAAGCGTGCTACACACCCCCGACACCATCCTCCGGTTGTCCGGGATCGGAACTGCGGTTCTCGGCCTGATCGTAATCTGGCTGATCCGCTGGTAGAATGCCGCGCGCTGAGAACGGCGGCGCCCGTCAATTTGCCGCAATCCCTTCCGCTGATAGCGGTAATATGACAACGGCTTGATGTCCGGGCGCTTGCGCCGGCTCTGCTTTCAGGCACAGTGCGGCTCGCGATGCCGATTCAAGTCAACTGACCTCGTTTCTGGAGATTTATCGAATATGACCGAAGCAGTTCCGACTCTGGGTGGCCGACTGAGGCATGGGCTGATGGCGATCTGCCTTGGCGCCAGTCTCGGCATGGCAAGCTTCGGTGCGGCGAGCGTTCTGTTGCCGACCATGGCGCAGGCGCGCGGGCCGGAGGGCATCGCCGACGTCGCGGAGAAAGTGATCGACGCCGTTGTCAACATCTCGACGACGCAGAACATCGAAGCCAAGGGTGGCGGCGACAAGCGCGTGGTACCGCAACTGCCGCCGGGCTCGCCGTTCGAGGAATTCTTCGAGGATTTCTTCAAGAACCGGCGTGGGCCGGGCGGCGACAAGGGCGGCAACGGCCCCCGTGCGCACAAGGTCAATTCGCTCGGCTCCGGCTTTATCATCAGCACCGATGGCTATGTCGTCACCAACAATCACGTCATCGCCGATGCCGATGAGATCAATGTCATCCTCAATGACGGCTCCAAGGCGCGCGCCGACCTCATCGGCGTCGACAAGAAGACCGATCTGGCGCTGTTGAAGTTCAAGCCGGAGAAGCCGCTGACGGCGGTGAAGTTCGGCGACTCCGATGCACTGCGGCTCGGCGAATGGGTGATCGCCATTGGCAATCCGTTCAGTCTTGGCGGCACCGTGACGGCGGGCATCGTCTCGGCGCGCAACCGCGACATCAATTCGGGGCCTTACGACAGCTACATTCAGACAGACGCGGCGATCAACCGCGGCAACTCCGGCGGACCGCTCTTCAATCTCAATGGCGAAGTGGTGGGTGTGAACACCGCGATCATTTCGCCGTCCGGCGGTTCGATCGGCATCGGTTTCGCCGTGCCGTCGAAGACCGTCTCGCGCGTGATTGAGCAGTTGCGCGAGTTCAAGGAAGTGCGGCGCGGCTGGCTCGGCGTGCGTATCCAGCAGGTCACCGACGAGATCGCGGAAAGCCTCAACATCAAGCCGGCGCGCGGCGCACTGGTGGCCGGCATCGACGACAAGGGCCCGGCCAAGCCCGCCGGCATCGAGCCGGGCGATGTCATCGTCAAGTTCGACGGCAAGGACATCAAGGAGCCGAAGGATCTGTCGCGCGTGGTCGCGGATACACCGACCGGCAAGGCGGTGGATGTCCTCATCATCCGCAAGGGCGCGGAGCAGACCAAGCAGGTGACGATCGGCCGCCTTGATGATGCGCCGACGCCAGTGCGGGTCTCGACCAAGTCGAATGGCGATAATGTCGAGAAGACGGCGACACAGAAAGCACTCGGTCTCGACCTCGCCAACATCAGCAAGGATCTGCGCGGGCGCTACAAGATCAAGGACTCGGTGAAGGGCGTCATCATTACCGGTGTCGACGACGGCTCCGATGCCGCTGAAAAGCGGCTGAGCGCGGGCGACGTGATCGTCGAGGTGGCGCAGGAAGCCGTTGCCAACGCGGCCGACGTCAAGAAGCGTGTCGACCAGTTGAAGAAGGACGGCAAGAAGTCAGTGCTGCTGCTGGTTTCGAACGGCGAGGGCGAGCTGCGCTTCGTCGCGGTGAGCCTGAAGTAGTTTCGTCGACTTTTTCTCGTCATTGCGAGGAGCGAAGCGACGAAGCAATCCAGTTCGTTACTTCGTTTTCTGGATTGCTTCGCTTCGCCGCAATGATGGTTCCGTCATGCCCGGCCTTGTGCCGCGCATCCACGTCTTGAAGTCATTGCAAAGTCAAAGACGTAGATGGCCGGGATGAGACCGGCCATGACGAGTTATTGTTTCGGTCTGAACGAAACCTGCTCTAGAACAAGTCTAGCACCCGTTCAGGCGGGCGGCAGAGCCGCACGCCCTTCGCCGTCACCACGAGTGGGCGTTCGATCAGCACCGGGTGCGCGATCATCGCATCGAGCATCGCATCGTCATCGGCGGCAGCTAAATTCAATTCGCGATAGAGTGTTTCCTTGGTGCGGATGGCTTCTCTTGGCGTCAGCCCGGCGCGGCGCAACAAGTCCGCGAGTTCGGCCCGGCTCGGCGGCGTCTCCAGATATTCGATCACGGTTGGCGTGATGCCAGCGGCGCGGATCAGTTCCAAGGCGCCGCGCGAATTGCTGCACTTCGGGTTGTGATAGATGGTGACGTCGCGCTCAGTCATGATTCAGACGCTCGTGAACTCGGTCCGCTTGTAGCCTTGCGCATAGAGCAACGCGGTGAGGTCGCCATGGTCGATCCGCGCATGAGCGGCCGCCGCAACCGCCGGCTTGGCGTGATAGGCGACGCCGAGACCGGCATCCTGGATCATGCCGAGGTCGTTGGCGCCGTCGCCGACCGCCAGCGTGTCGATGTCATCGATATCGAATGCTTCGCGTAATTCGCGTAGCGTCGCCAGTTTGGCTTCGCGCCCCAGGATCGGTTCGGCCACGGTACCGGTCAGCTTGCCGTCCTCGGCCAGCAGCGTATTGGCGCGGTTCTCCTGAAACCCGACCATCGCCGCCACCTTGCTGGTGAAGGCGGTGAAGCCGCCGGACACCAGGCAGGTGTACGCGCCGTTCGCCCGCATGGTGCCGACCAGTTCGCGGCCGCCGGGCGTGAGCGTGATGCGTTCCTTCAACACATCGTCGATCACACTGACAGGTAAGCCCTTGAGCAGCGCGACGCGCTCGCGCAGCGCCGGCTCGAACGCAATCTCGCCGCGCATGGCGCGTTCGGTGATCGCCGCAACATGCGCCTTCAGTCCCGCGAAGTCAGCCAGTTCGTCGATGCATTCCTGGCCGATCATGGTGGAATCCATGTCGGCGAGAAAAAGCTTCTTGCGCCGGCTGGCCTGAGGCTGCACGACAACGTCGATCGGCAGATCGCCGCGCGCCTCGCGCAGCCGGTCGGCGATGGCGTTGACGTCCTCGGTTGCGGTGAACGGGATATCGACCGCGACCTCGTCGAACAGCCAGTGCGCTGCTCCAGGCGAAGGCAGGATGGCGCGCGCGCCGTCCACGAGGGTGGAGTCGAGGGCCGGGTTAGCAGGATTGCAGATGAGCGTGGCGACGAGGGACATCGTGGATTCGCGGAAAATGAGCACCAAGGCCGTGCTTATCGCAGGGCCGACCGCGAGCGGCAAGTCGGCGCTGGCGCTCGAACTGGCGCGAACCCATGGCGGCGTGGTCATCAACACCGATTCCATGCAGGTCTATCGCGATTTGCGCATCATCACCGCGCGGCCGACGCCGGAGGAGGAGGCGAAAGTTCCGCACCGGCTTTACGGTCACGTTGATGCCGCGGTGAATTGCTCCGCCGGCACGTGGGTCTCCGATGCGGAGCGTGTGCTCGTCGATGCGCGCAACGAGGGGCGCTTGCCGATCTTCGTCGGCGGCTCTGGGCTTTATTTCAAGGCGCTGACGCGCGGGTTGTCGGCGGTGCCGCCCATTCCGCCCGAGGTGCGCGAAGCGGTGCGAGCGCGGCTCGACCGCGACGGTCCCGAGATGCTGCACGAGGCGTTGCGGACGCGTGATCCAATCTCGGCGGAACGGCTGAAGCCCCGTGATCGCAGCCGGATCGCCCGCGCGCTGGAAGTGATCGAGGCCACCGGCCGCTCGCTGACCGACTGGCACCGTGACGGACTGCCGCCGCTGCTGCCGCCGGATCAGGTGACGGCGGTTTTCCTCGCAGCCGAGCGCGAGGCGCTCTATGCGCGGATCGACGCCCGCTTCGAAACGATGCTGGCGAATGGCGCGCTGGACGAGGTGCGGCGGCTGGCGAGCCGTCGCCTTGATCCGTTGCTGCCGGCCATGAAGGCCCACGGCGTCCCGGCGCTGATCCGGCATCTCGCGGGTGAGATCCGGCATCTCGCGGGTGAACTGTCATTGGAAGAGGCCGCCGCCATCGGCCAGCTCGATACCCGCCGCTACGCCAAGCGGCAGTTCACCTGGTTTCGGCACCAGCTTCCGGAGTTCGCGTGGGTCGCCCCGGCGGACGCTGCCGCATGGTTGACCCGCGCAATTTTGTTCTAGCGGAACCGGGGCCGGAGGCGTACCTTTCCGCCGTCGTGGTGTTGACCTGAGGATTTCAGGCTTCTATAACCGCGCAACCTTTGAGAAATTACGGCGATCCATGCGCAATAAAGTTACCAGCCTCCTTATTATCGTCGTACCCTGGCACACCGCCGGGGGTGGCTGACGTCACCCTGAACTCGGGCGGTGTGTGCAGGGCCTCTTGGGCCCTTTTTTATTTTGGACGTGAGATATCTAGCCGCGCCAACCGGCGCATCCGGAGAGACCTATGAGCGACAGCAAGAGCCACGATGCCAACCAGATGACCGGCGCGGCGATGATCGTCCGTGCGCTGGTCGATCACGGCGTCAAACACATCTTCGGCTATCCGGGCGGCGCGGTACTTCCAATCTACGACGAGATTTTCCAGCAGGGCGATGTCGAGCACATTCTGGTCCGGCATGAGCAGGGCGCTGGCCACGCGGCGGAAGGCTACGCGCGCTCCACCGGCAAGCCGGGCGTTGTGCTGGTGACCTCCGGTCCCGGCGCCACCAATATGGTGACGCCGCTCGCCGACGCGCTGATGGATTCGATCCCGCTGGTGTGCATTACCGGCCAGGTGCCGACGCATCTGATCGGCAATGATGCCTTCCAGGAATGCGACACCGTTGGCATCACGCGGCCCTGCACCAAGCACAACTGGCTGGTCCGCGACATCAAGGATCTGCCGAAGGTGCTGCATGAAGCATTCTACGTCGCGACCACCGGCCGTCCGGGTCCGGTCGTCGTCGACGTGCCGAAGGACGTGCAGTTCGCAACCGGCACCTACACGCCGCCGCGCAAGTCCGACGTGCATGTCTCCTACAAGCCGCAGACCAAGGGTGATCCCGGCCAGATTCGTAAGGCTATCGCGCTGATGGCCAATGCCAAGCGGCCGGTGATCTATACCGGCGGCGGCGTCATCAACGCCGGCAGCGACGCTTCGCAGACGTTGCGCGCACTGGTCGAAGCCACCGGCTTTCCGATCACCTCGACCTTGATGGGTCTCGGTGCTTATCCGGCGTCGGGCAAGAACTGGCTCGGCATGCTGGGCATGCACGGCACTTACGAAGCCAACATGGCGATGCATGATTGCGACGTCATGCTGTGCATCGGCGCGCGCTTCGACGACCGCATCACGGGCCGCACCGATGCGTTCTCGCCGGGTTCGAAGAAGATCCACATCGACATCGACCCGTCGTCGATCAACAAGAACATCCGCGTCGACGTGCCGATCATCGGTGACGCCGGCAGCGTGATGGGAGATCTTTTGAAAGCCTTCAAGGCGGAAGGAAAGAAGCCGAAGATCGATCCGTGGTGGTTCGAGATCGGTCGCTGGCGCGCGCGCAATTCGCTGGCCTACAAGAAGAGCGACGACGTCATCCTGCCGCAGTTCGCGATCCAGCGGCTGTTCGAGGCGACGCGCGGCCACGACACCTACATCACCACGGAAGTCGGCCAGCATCAGATGTGGGCCGCGCAGTTCTTCGGTTTCGAGGAACCGCACCGCTGGATGACATCGGGCGGGCTCGGCACTATGGGCTATGGTTTGCCGGCTGCGCTCGGCGTGCAGGTGGCGCATCGCGACAGCCTCGTCGTCGACATCGCTGGCGACGCCTCGGTGCAGATGACGATGCAGGAAATGTCGTGCGCCGTGCAGCACGATTTGCCGATCAAGATATTCATCCTCAACAACCAGTACATGGGCATGGTGCGGCAGTGGCAGCAGCTTCTGCACGGCAACCGGCTGTCCCATTCCTACACCGAGGCGATGCCGGACTTCGTCAAGCTGGCGGAAGCCTATGGAGGGGTCGGCATGCAGGTGTTCAAGCCGGGTGATCTCGACGGCGCGCTTCACGAGATGATCAAGGTGAAGAAGCCGGTGCTGTTCGACTGCCGCGTCGCCGCGCTGGAGAATTGCTTCCCGATGATCCCGTCCGGCAAGGCGCATAACGAGATGCTGTTACCGGCGGAAGCCAATGACGACGCCACCGCTAAGGCGTTCGCCGGCGGCAAGGCGCTGGTGTGAGTTCAGAGAGCAACACAACAAAGCGGTCATGCGCGGACTTGATCCGCGCATCCATCATTCTTCAAAAGTGATGGATTGCCGGGTCAAGTCCGGCAATGGCGCTTCGGATAATTTTGAGAGGTCGAGATACGACAATGAACCAACCTGCCTCCGCCTATTTCATGGAAGAGCGCCACGATCCGAACGAGACCCATACCTTATCGGTGCTGGTCGCCAACGAACCTGGCGTTCTCGCGCGGGTGATCGGTCTGTTCTCCGGCCGCGGCTACAACATCGAAAGTCTCACGGTGTCGGAGACCGAGAGCCAGAAGCACGTCTCGCGCATCACCATCGTCACCACAGGCACGCCCATGGTGATCACCCAGATCAAGCATCAGCTCGACCGCATGATCCCGGTCTATCAGGTCGTCGACATGACGATGACCGGCCGCTCCATCGAGCGCGAACTGGCGATGGTCAAGGTGAAGGGCTCCGGCGATCAGCGTATCGAGGCGATGCGTCTTGCCGAGGTGTTTCGCGCCCGTGTCGTCGATGCGACCAATGAAAGCTTCGTGTTTGAGATCACCGGTGCGACCTCGAAGATCGATCAGTTCGTCAACCTGATGCGACCGATCGGCCTAGTGGAGGTGTCGCGCACCGGTGTCGCCGCCATCTCGCGTGGTCCCGAAGGAATGTGAGCTGCGACTGACGCATGAAGCCGGTCGACATCTTCTGCGCCATTCTGGTGGCCGTTATCTGGGGGCTTGGGTTCATCGCCAGTCGGCTGGCGCTGGATGAACTCTCGCCGTCGATGATGACGGCGCTGCGCTTCGCCATAGCGGCGGTGCCTTGCCTGGTTATCCGCAGGCCGAAGGTGTCGTGGCCGATCCTGATCGTGATCAGCCTGACGCTGTTTCTGTTTCAGTTTCTGGCGCAGTCCTACGGGATCGCGGAAGGCGTTCCGGTCGGCCTCACCAGCGTGATCGTGCAAAGTCAGGCGCTGTTCACCATCGCCTTTGCCGCCATCGCGTTCCGTGAAAAGCCGACGTCGATTCAGATGTTGGGGATTGGTATCTCCACCATCGGGCTGTTGATGATCTGCGGTACCGTCGGTTTCGATTTCTCGGTCGGCGCCTTTGCGGTGTTGATGATCTCTCCGGTGAGCTTCGCAATCGGCAATCTGTCGCTGCGCCTCGCGCCTGACGTGCCGATGTTCGATCTTTTCGCGTGGCTCTATCTAATCCCGCCGCTGCCGTTGTTCGCATTGGCGCTGATTGTCGAAGGACCGCAGGCGACATGGCATGATCTTACGCATATGTCGCTCACCGGTGTGCTGAGCATGCTGGCGATCGGCATCTTCACCACGAGCTTCGGTTACTGGCTGTGGGGACGATTGCTGCGCACCTACACGGCGGCCCAAGTGACGCCGTTTGCCTTGCTGGTGCCGTTCGTGGGTGCCGCGTCTTCTGCCGTGGTGTTTCACGAGAAGTTCGGATTTCTCCGCCTCGCCGGAATGCTCACAGTGATGTTCGGGATTGCCGTGATGCTGCTGTCGCGGCGGCCGCCGGCACCAGTCGGGGTGGGGTGAGCCCACGATGGTTGCAATGTCCCAGCAATTGCTGCTTGCCTTCCTTGTGTTCGCCGTCGTGACGCTGTTCACGCCGGGGCCGAACAACGTCATGCTGCTGTCCTCCGGGCTGAATTTCGGCGTCCGGCGCACGCTTCCGCATGTGGCCGGCGTGACGATCGGCTTTGCGGTGATGGTCGCCGCGGCGGGGCTCGGCTTCGGCGCGATCTTTGCCACCTATCCAATGTTGCAGACCGTTCTGAAATAC
>JAFKKL010000181.1 GCA_017305595.1 Hyphomicrobiales bacterium
GACTTTTACGGACATTCTGGATGAGATGAAGCTTCAGGCGTTCGCCTATGTCGCCTATAGTGCGGGCCAACGGTCTGATCCCGTGCTTGGGTCGATTACTTCTCAAGGTCTGGCCCTGGTCCAGCTTACTGAAAAATTGGGTTCTCTGGTCGGAAATCTAGGGGATGACATCTGGCTTGAGGCCGCCGCCGTCATCGAGAGCCAGATTGTCTTTGCTTATAGCGCTAACCGAGCAGTCTTCGGAGGTCAGAATGGAAAAGGACTCGATTGGCTTGTCAGGCCAACGCTAGAGCCGCGCATATTCGGGAATCGTCACCATGCGGCTGCCATCCGGCGATGGCTGCGTGAACGGTCAAGCCATCTGCCGCAGGACCTCGTGTCTGATTTGGAGAAAGCCGTAGAGGGCTACTTCGAATCAGGTGATCCGCCGCGCCCTATGAGCGCGGGTCACAGCGGCCCTCTGTCATCCGCGCTCCAGGAAAGGGTATTCTCCACTGATCCGGAGAGCCACGCGGCACTTTTGCGGATTTTGGCCCACAACGCCGCAGTGGTCGAGAGGAGTGTGACCCTCCCTATACTGCGGGTCATTCAAACTGTAGAGGACGTCTTCGGTGGGCTCGAGGATTATCGAGTGCCAGAAGTGAAGCTGGCTTTTGGAAATCTCGTGTTCCACTTAGCCTCATTTTTGGAGCGAAAACTTGATAGTTCGGTTGAGGAGGACAAGTTCTCCGCTTACCTCTTTAGCGACGGTGCGCGCAAGCCGCTCGAGAAGGATCTTCAGCAGGATTTTCTTAGGCATGGCAGGTCCGCGAGGCTGCCGGTGGAGAGCGAGGTAAAAGGGAAGGGCGGTGGACGCGCCGATATACGGTACAAATCGGACCAACATGAGATAATTATCGAGGTGAAGCGCGAGGAAAGGGACTCTTCGTTCGATAATCTGGTCAGGTCCTATGGAGAGCAAACGGTTCTATACCAGACGACCAACGTTAAACTCGGCGTGATGCTTGTACTCGATATTTCCCGCGACCATGTCGTTTGGCCCCACATGGATAGCCTATACGAGGCGCGCGTTGGTGATTTTTTGAACGATGGCACTCAGCGGGGCGTATTGATAATGAATATCCCCGGGCGACGAGGAACACCCAGCGATGCCACAAAGAGAGCCAAATCTTTGAAGTCGAGGAAGTCATCTGCCAGGAAGAACACCTTTGCTTGAAGAAAAGCATCCTATGTTAGATCGAAAACTTATTCAGCACGTGCTCGCCGCAGGATGGCACGTGCTTCCCTTGCCGCGCGCGACTGACTGTTTTGCCGAGGATTTGCTTTGCTTCTCACGACGGCTCGGAAACCCGCTGCTTGGGCGGAAAGGCGAGGCCGTCGAGTCATTGCGCCCACAATCGTCCGACGAAGCTCATCCATGTTCGCTCAGCGCCTTGCACGGTCCTAACCAGTTTCCACTTCATAGCGACGGGGCGCATCGATTTTTGCCGCCGCAATTTGTTGTATTGGCGTGCCGATGTGCAGGAAGCAGAAGCGTGCCGACGATACTTGTCCGATTTGCAGATATTCAGATGCCCGATCGGGATTGGAGTCTCTGTGAGGGGACTCCGTTCCTCGTCTCAAATGGTCGCCGTTCGTTTTATATGACCATTGTCCAATCAGCCCGGAAGTTTGTACGATTTGACATGGGATGCATGACACCAGCCAGTGCGGCGGCTGCAGATGTACGAGAGACGGTCCGACAGAAGCTCGACGGCTGCGAGTCGGTCGCGATCGATTGGCGGGAGGGCGATGTGCTCATCATCGATAACTGGAATGTTTTACATGGGCGCGGAGTGGTTGACGATGTGGCGCCTTCCAATCGGCATCTCTGCCGTGTGAGCATCCAATGACTGGAAGTCAAGTCGTGGCGGCCCTATCGCCCGAGGCGTTACTCGGTAAGTCAAAAGCCTACATAGCCCGGGCGCTCGCAGCCAAGGACGCCAAGGAATTTGGTGAATATCAGCTGTGGGCATCGCTTGCACTGGAATTGCTCGGGAAGTGGGCTCTGGCCGAAGTTCATCCATGTCTTATTGCTGATCCGCAGGGAGTCTCCCTTTTCGCGGCGGCTGGGCGATCTGTTGGAACGGACATTCGCACAATCACCGCAAAAACTGTCTTCGACCGGCTAGGTCATCTCTCCAAGCAGTTTGACAAGAAGACCGAAGAGCATTGCATAGCCATGAGCCTGAAACGAAATGCGGAACTGCATTCCGGAGAGGTGCCATTTGCAGCGGTCCTGCCAACGTCGTGGGAGGGGCGTTTCTGGCACACCGCCGCAATCATATTGAGTATTCATGACCAGACGATTGAAATGTGGCTCGGGGCCGATCAAGCTCAAGCGCCTAGTGAATTAATCGCCAACTATACGCATGCCATTGAGGAAGCGGCCAAGATCCGAGTAGAGAAAGCTGCCGAGCGTTTTGCTGACCTGAAGAAGTCTGAACGTGAAGCGCTTCAATCTCGCGCAAAAGCACTCGATCCATTTGACATGCAGCGCAGCTTCATGATGTCGGTAGATAAGATCTGGAACACGACCTGTCCGGCCTGCGAGTCGAATTCCTTCCTTGCGGGCGTCTGTTATGGGGAAGAACCATCCCACGATGATGAGAACGATCCCTATGAGGAGCTTGTCGATGTATTCTACGTCGCGGACGAATTTCACTGTCCAGCGTGCAATTTGCATCTAGGAAGTCGAGAAGAGGTCGAGGCTGTCGGACTAAATGTAGAATATACGGATATCGAAACGCGTCAGCGCGAGTACGAACCAGACTATGGCAATGATTGAAGCGCACTGTTTTGGCTGGCGATCACTTTCTCGACGAGACGTCGCGGATACGCCAAGTAAAACAAATTGTCCATTAGGCCATTTGACAATCTGAACTCCCGCTTTTCATACGTTGATGAAAATGAGGATACTTATGAACCTGGCTTTCTTCCATCGACGATATTGTGCGACATTTTACTGATCGCAAGCGGCAATCGTCGCCATGGCAGACTGATATTTTTGGGCAGCCGCTATTTCAGATGGCAAGAATGACGGAGGATTTCTCTCACGAAGTCTGACGACATTGTCATTCTGCCAACAGGTTTTTCTAAATAACGCCCTCCACAGCAACACGATCGAATGCCAAATATTTGTTGGGCTCGAGTTCAAGGGAAACCTCGACCCCTCGATCCGCAAGCCACTGGCGAGCGTCGCGCGACCGTCGAATTTTTGCCCGCTCGACGATTTCCGGAATGAAGATGTATCGACGGAAGAATTCCTCGATCTGTTCGCGGTCATACAGCGTATGTGCATGTGGGCCGGAACGATCTAGGTGGCCTCTGCTTGCCAGCGCACTGATCGTGGCCTCATTGACGCGGAGCATTTCGGCAGCGGTTCGGTTGCCGACCCATCGATCGGCAACTGACGTATCTTCCGGAATGAGTTCGGATTGAACCGCTGCAATGAACTGACGCAAATTGCATGTCCCAGAACCAGTCCTCCAGGTCTTGTTGTCACCCGCGACGCGGTGAATTTCCGCCTTTCCGGATACGATGGCCGAAATCACGGCACCCCAAGGGATGGGCGACATGCCCAGGCGTTTGACGGCCTTGGATAGCCGGAGAGCCTGCGTCCCGGCAGGGCGTGGTCGGATGGCCGCGTCAATCCTCGCCGCCAATTCCTTGACCTCTCCATTCCGGAAATAGGTATCCGTGGCTTCGAACATCCCGGTTGCCGGGCCTTCAATCCGATTAATCAGCTTCCGGGATTCCAAACTGGGAAGGATCGACACGTCGATGCCGAGACAACCAGCCGCAAACTTCTGATGAACGCGGTCGTTATAAATCTCGATCAGTGGCGCCACGTCACCGTAGTTCATCAACTTCGGCGCTCTTTTTGCAGCGGTTGCCGTGATGATCTTCACCAGGCCGCTATCCGCCAACCGGGCTAATACCCGCGGCGGGACACCGGTTTTTGCGGACAAGGGTTTCAATCCCATGTAGCCGTCATTCCGCGCATAATCGTTACGACGGGTCAGAGTGCTGGAGTTGGCCCCGGTCATGTCATTGTGGATCGCCTTACGGATGATCTTTCGTGTCGCTTCGCTTAGGTGCTGGTCAAGGCTCACGCAGAATAGCGGCAATAGCTCCTTTTTGACCCCATAGAATCCGACGCGCTCCTTCGCGTCCCGTCGAATTCTGTCCGCAAGCACAGTGAACCCATGCTCGCCGTCCAGTACGACGCGTGCCGCTGATGCCAGGATTTCGGGCGTGAACCTCTGATAGGATTCTTGCCGTTTGGGACGCTCAAGGGTGGTGGAACGGGTTCCGTCGCTCTTCATGATGAGAGCGCAAGCAAAAGCGATGATTGTCTCGAACATCTCCGAGCATGACTGAATGCCCCACATTTCCCGGTCGGCTTTCCGGAGTGCCTCTCTTCGCACGTCTGGATCCGGTGCGATCAATTCGACAAGGAAATCCAAGGCCTCGACGTCATCGACACCGACCAATGGCTGCGGATAATCCCGGAGATCGACTTGGGCGAATCCATCCTCGTCGCGGCACCATTCGCACATGTGGGTCCCATATGCGCGAGTCCAGGACAGCAGCTTTTTACATTCGGGACATTTGTCGAGAAGCGATTCCTTGGTTTCCGGATCGAAGGAGAAGACCCGCAAGTCCCAAATTGCCCGGTGATGCAGAGATTTCCGCAATGCCCGCGGCGACACGCGGCGCACGTTCGGAAATCGATATGCCACCCTGACCATCGTGCCGAAGAAGTCGATCGCGGCACTTTTCCCGTTGTCCAACGTTCCCGAACGATAAAGGCGCTTTTCAATCTCCTTCTCGGTTGTCTGGAGCAGTGTCGCAAGTCCCCGGATTTCATTGGGATCAGTCAGGGTTGTTGGGAGGCTCTCCGGCGAAAGCTTGCCGATACCAGCCAACGTCAGCGCATGCACGACAGACCGTACAGGTGTGCGGCCGAAGCATCGCGTGGCGAACCCAAGCAGACTTTCACCAATCTCCGGGGAGGGGAGATTGACCGCAAAGGGACGAACTTCCTCCAACGACAGGACAGAAAGACGCCCGCCCGCCGAGATTGGCTGGGGCGGCACCATCATGATGCTGCAGCCGCATTTCGGCGAGACATCTCAGCCTCTTCCTCGGCGAGAATCCGGAGGGTGTCTCGCTTAACTCCCTTGAGGAAGGGATCGTAGTAGGTGACGCCGTCGCCCGCCTTCGATGCACGGTTCCGAGCTTGGATCGATCGTTCGATGTCGTCCCATTTTACGAAGCCTCGGTCATTGGCGAAGGCTCGATCCAGCGCCGTTTTCATGATCCTGCTGACGCTGCCGATCACCCCACTGGCAAAATCATAGACGCACGCACGGTTTTCGACCGTGTCGAGAAGACCTATTTCCTTGTCGATGACGCCCTTTAGACGCATCTCGTCTTCCAAAAGCCCGACGAAATTGAAGAAGTAATCCCGTTCCTCGCGCTCTTTGATGCTGAACGCGCCGAAATCGACCGTATCCACCAAGCGCCCGGCCAATTCCTTGTCGGCTGCGAACAACTGAGCCAATTCATTGGTGCCAACACAAACGATCGAAAAAATTCCGTCGTTGACTAAACTCTTCATGGATTTCGCCATGGCAACAGTACTTTTCTCGGCACCGTTGATGATCATGTTGTGAGCTTCGTCGAAGACGACAATCGAGGTTTTGCGGTCGCGTGCGATGGCACGAATGTCTGCGTTGACCCGAGTTTCGGAATAATCACGCGCGTTCAGCAGGACGGTTGAACTATTGTCGCCGTAAGCTTCGAGGATTTGAGCCTGCAAGGCTCTCGGATTTCTCGTGGAAGTGCGGATTGTTGCGTGCAGAACAGGAACATCCCTGTCTCCCAAAGATTTGTCCGCCAGGAGTCTTTCAATCACCGTGCTGATCGTCTTGGATTTCGTGGCGCCGGAAGGTCCGATGATCGGCAAAACCCAGAGGTGATCCACCGGAAGTGATCGCCCCTTGACCTGCGCTTGCCGCTTCTCGTCTTTCGCAATCCGGGCGTGGGTATCGTCGATGAGATCCAGAATGCGATTTTCCACCTCGTTCATTCGCGGGTGCGGAATGACGATCGAATCGAAGGCATCCAATCGGCGACGCCGCTCAGCTCTTGAGATCATGGTCAGGAATCCGTGTGAGAAGAGGTCAGCGCTTTGTATTCCAAGTCCAATTTTGCCTCTTTCTCAGTTGCTCGCCGTAGGATTTATCGGGAGATGCGGTGAGATCGTTTCCGGTAAGGGGAATGCGCTGCCGTTCTTCCTCTGCAGCCGCTTTTGCTGCGGCTTCGCGGTCCTTGGCCTCCTGCTCGGCTTTCTTGCGCGCTCGCGTTTTCTTCGCCCGTGCAAGGGATTCCTTCGACGGTGCAAAGCCAGCCGGTGGCTCCGTGTCGTCGATCCGATCGAAGGCTGGAGGATCGGTCGGAACCAGCGTTGCTTCGGCATATCCGTCGACCGATGGCTTGGTGGTGCTGTCGAGGACGTCCTGGTTGCGGACGACCGTTGGTTTCGGCTCGACGTCCGCTTCCTCGTAGGTACCCATCGTCTGGGCAATGCCACGGCGTGCATCCCGGGAATCGCCTAAGCGTTTCCCCGCAAGGGCGTCGTACTCCCTACGCAGGCGCTCCCGCGCTTGCCACTGCTCTTCATCCGTTTGGAAACGGAGGTCCTTTTCCAGAGCGTATTCGCGAACTTTGGCCGCCTGCCAAAACGACAGGTGATCTGTGAACCGCTGAGAAACATTGGACAACGCAACGTAGTGCTTGATCTCCGCTCCGTGATTCCAGACCTCGATCTTGGACGCGTCTGCGGGATTCCATTTGAACTTTACGCGTATGCGAGCCGAGGATATCGGTTTGGTTGATTGGGTGCGCTTTGCCTCCAGCCGCAACAGGTCCTCAAGGAGTCGTGTGGTCGCCGCAGGTTCGTGAAACACCATGTTCTCGAACTTGACCCCCCGCCGCGTCAATTTTCCTATTCCGACACGACCGAGCATGGCGCCAAGTTGGCGGGTATCGGGAATGAAACGGCGGCCATGGCGATTGATCTTCTCGTCCCATATCCGTGCGGGAATAGCGCCCAGCCCTTCGTTGAATTCGTTCTGGTATACGATGATTGCGTGATGGATGAGACGATCGAGCGCGCCCAAGCTGATGACCGCATTCTCTGACGGCTTGAGGCCGAGTTGGCTCATTGTCTTCGGATCGTAAGGAACGCCGCCCTCGAGCTTATGAAACAACATCGTGTTGAGCGCCCGGAAAAAGCGCTCCCCGATGGCCTTGTATTCCGGTGTTCTGACGGGAGCCCAAATGATCTCGGTGCCGATGTCGGCGAGGGCGTCCTGAAACGATGGAGAGGTGAATTCGAGCCCGTTATCGACGAGGATCGCTTCCGGATGACCCCAGCCGTCCCACTTTCCCTCAATGTCTCCAAAAACCTTCGCGATATAGCCCTTGTTCTTGTTGACTCGCCGGAGGGTGGTCAAAACCGAATAGAGGCTGGCAGGTTCGAACGAAATCAGATGCCCTAGCGGCATCCGCGTTGCGACGTCTATTGCGATCGTGAGGCATGCCCGTTGTTTGAACGGAATACCCGTTGTCGTATCGAGAACTGTCCAGGTGTCGACCACGGTATGATCCATGATCACCAGTTCCAAAGGCTTGTCCGCCTGAAGTCCGCGGCGAACGCCCTTGAATTTCCGATCGGCCTCCAGTTTTGAATACTTGCGCGCCCAGTTCGCATGGTTCGTCGCCGCATTGATCCGGCGGCGCAACGATTCCATCTTCTTCGGAAATGGAAGGATCGGAAGTTCAGCGAGATGACGGCGTTCGTTCTCGCGCCGCATCAGGCCACGGAAATGCGCGTAAGCGTCCTGGTAGTCCCAGGTTCGGTCGCTCCAATATTCGATGACGGCCGCGTCGAGGGCTTTAAGCACGAAATCGTTCAAGCGCTTTCGAGTCCCTTTTCCTCGGCGTGATCGGAAGAGCCGCAAAGGACGGTTGCCGATCTCGCCGCATCCACGGATTGCTTCATACAAGCGTGCAGGCTTCACGTCGTGCAAATGTCCCCGCTGTATGGCTTCAGGTCGCCATCGGTGAATGAAGACAGCAAGGGCTCTGCGGCCCAATCCGATTGTGCCATCCGCATCCCATTTGCGTACATAGAATTGAAGAGTCTGAGCACGCACGATCTCCGGAGAACCCTCCTCGTCCGGACCAAACTCGTCATTGAAGTTGGCGGGCTGGACCTGTTCGCCTGAAGCCGTTCGAGTTTTGAAGAAGTTGATTTCGAAAACCTTCCCGCGCCCGTGCAGGGAAACAAACTCGTCGCGGGTGACGAACTTGTCGGCAGCCGTACGTTCCTTCTGAAACAACAGGACGTCGTCGGGACGTTCACTGCAAAAGCGGTGGACTCCTTCCGGAAACTCCCAAAGGGAGCCGATTTCGATCAACAACTCCACGATGATCAGTTCCGGAGATTTGCGAGGTGACGAAGCTCGGTGCCATGGTCAAAGACTTGCCGTATATTCACGAATGCGGCGCGTCTTACGATCAAAGCGCAGACGAGAGCGAAGGCCAACGGATCGAAACGATCACGGCTTTCGCTGACGGCTTCAAGAGCCTTGCCCAGAGCGAGACTTCCTCCCGCCGCGTCGAGCGCCTCGTGAAATCGCAGTTCATCGAGTGTATCGACTTGAGTGAACCGGTAACTCTGGATGGTCCTTGCGTTCGAAAGAAAGGGCTCGATCTCGATATCGTCGGTCGCGGTTAGTATCCTGAACTTGTAACCTTTGGCGTCATATACTTCCCGCACATATTCGAGCTTCGCTTCGTAGGCCGGATCATTGCGGATTTCGTCCCAGTCCTTTTTCACTTCAATGATTTCATGGCTTCCATCGGCGCGCTCGCACAGCAAATCCGGAAAATACTCGAGATCGCGGGCCGTCCTACTGCGGTCGAGCAATGGCATCGTGACGCGATGCGGTTGTTCCAGATAACTGACGACGTCAGGATCGGCTTCGCATAGCCACATCAACTGCCGTTCGTGAACGGATTCCCAAGTATGGGCGCGCGCGTTCTTGTAAGAAGGATATCGGCCGATCGGCTTCCGCTTTCCCCGACAATGAATGGTGCGGACCGGACGACCTTCGGGGCCGCTCGTAATCTCCGCAACCGCGTTGATGTAACGCCTGGCTTCGGCGTGAACTTCTTTCTCGTTCAGCATAGCTTTCTGCCGCCACTCAAACCGTCACTCGCTTCGCGGGTAACGAGCGAATTCTTGCTTCCTGAAAGTTGCGGAAGGGTTCACTGGGGAGTCCTTCCGTCAACAACGCGAAACGCGGTGAAGAGTCCGTTACCCGAAATGGTTGTCGTGCGCGCAACGCGACTGCATGTTGCGAAGTCCAAGACAGGGGTAGCCGGTGTCGCAATAGAGAAAGTCGACGATCATCACATCCCGGATCGAATCGAGGTGCTACGCGTCAAGCTACGTATCGAGGTTGTGTTCCTTGAATATTTGCAGGAGTTCGGATCGTTCTACGTAGCCCTCGTCCCGGAGGGCAGTCGCGATTTCGAGAATTGCAGCACAGTGAAGCTGGATAATCGTTTCGGCTTTGAGGTGGCATCGATGAAGGCGATTCCTGATTGATGCCACCGTTTCCCTATCGTGCAGCATGAGTGCGCGCGAGCTATCGGGAAGCCGGACCAGGCCGCACTCACCAAAGCCGAATCGGGTTTCGATATCGTATGCAATATCGGTTGCCCTCTGCAGGTCTGACTGATCGCCAAGTCCTGAGCCGATCGTCACTTCCTCGGCTCCGAGCATGAGCTTCTCCGCGGCCCGGCCGCCGAGCAGCATGGTGATGATGCTTTCGAGGCCTCGGAGCGTGAGATGACTTTCGGCACTGACCTCACCGATGGTCAGCCCCCCGTTGTGAGTGATCCAGGCGCGGTCGGGCTCGTAGCATCCGAGGGCGGCGCCGACGACAATGTGTCCGGCTTCATGGATGGCGACGATATTCCGCAAGTCATGAGATAATTTCGCTTGTTCTCCTTTGATTTCGAGCATGATGTCGTCGATTTTGAGAGCGCGATCGCGGCGGCGCGCCGTCGATCGAGCCCTGCGGACCCAGGATTCGACATCCGCCCCGGTTCGGCCGCGAGCGGCCAATGCCAATGGGACAAGATCGGCGTCGGGAAGATCATCCTTGAGGTAGAAACGAAATATCCGACAAAGATCGTCCGTATCGGGTGGCTCAATTGTGATGGTCTGGTCGAGCCGTCCGGCGCGTCTGATCGCCGGATCGATCATATCCGGATGATTTGTTGCGCCGACCACGACGACGCCCTCGCGGTCGTCTATCCCTGCGAGCAATTCCAGCAGAAGATTGACGATCTGGGACCAATACTCCACGTAATCGCCCTGCAGTCGGGATCGGTCGGATACCCCATCCAGTTCGTCGATAAATAATATGGAGGGCGCCAATTTACGGGCCTGCGTGAAGGCGTTTCGCATCGCCTGCAGCGTTCCGGACAGGTGATCGGCGGCGTTCCATTGCGCAACAGATGTCGCAACGATGGGGACTCCGGCGCTGCGGGCAAGGGCTTTCGCGTACTGAGTCTTTCCGACCCCCGGTGAGCCTGCCA
>JAFKKL010000333.1 GCA_017305595.1 Hyphomicrobiales bacterium
TGGTGGATCGAGCGTCGCGTGCTGGCGCGCGAACTGCTCGACGTCGGTGACAATCGCATGGCCTATCTGGTGGCGCGCGACGCCGCGCTGCCGGCGAAGAACGTCTACAAGACCCAGAAGGAATTCACCGCCGGCTGGATCGCGCTGCGCTTCCTGAAAGATCCGGCGACCGCGACCCAGCATTTCGCACGCATCGCCGAGCGCAGCGACAATCCGACGGCGCTGGCGCGGGCCGGCTATTGGCTCGGCCGTGCGGCGGAAGCCTCCGGCCGCAGCATGGAAGCCCGCACGGCCTATCAGTCCGCCGCCGCGCATTCGACCAGTTACTACGGCCAGTTGGCGCGCGCCAAACTCGGCCTGCCGCAGATCGAGATCAATCGCGCGCCGGGCTCGGGCCTGCGCGGCATCGAGCGCTTCGAGATGGTGCGTGCAGTGCAACTGCTCTACGCGCTGAACGAACGCGACCTGGCGATTCCGATTCTCGCCGACATGGGCGACAACGCCGAAGCCGACGTGCTTGCCGGCCTCGGCGAACTGGCGTCTCGCAACAACGACGCGCGCGGCATGCTGCTGCTCGGCAAGGCCGCGTTGAACCGCGGGCTGCCGTTCGACGTCTATGCGTTCCCCTCCACCGGCCTTCCGCACTACCGGCCGATCGGCCCGGAGGTCGATCCCAGCGTGGTGTTCGCGATCGCGCGGCAGGAAAGCGGCTTCAATCCGAAGGTCGTTTCGCCTGCTCAAGCGTATGGCCTGATGCAGGTGACGCCGGGCGCCGCGAAGTACGTCACGAAGAAATATGGCGCGAGCTACGACCTCGGCCGGCTGAAAAACGACTCGGTCTACAACACCACGCTCGGCGCCGCCGAACTGGGCGGCTTGCTGCAGGACTATCGCGGCTCCTACATCATGAGCTTCGCGGCTTATAACGCGGGGCGCGGCAGCCTGAGAAAATGGATCGCGCGCTACGGCGATCCGCGCGATCCCAATGTCGATGCGGTGGATTGGGTGGAGCGGATTCCGTTCTCGGAAACCCGCAACTACGTGCAGCGGATCATGGAGAATCTGCAAGTCTATCGCGCGCGTTTCGGCGGCGGATCGCGCCTGCAGATCGAGGCCGACCTGCACCGCGGCGCCAGCGTGCAGTAACAACGTTGCGTGCGGCTTCACCTGTCAAACAGCCGCGAGCATAAATAAAATGATACAGCTTCGCGATCTCGCGGCGCGCTGCGCCCGAGTTTTGCGGGGAACGCTTCGCCCTCTTTGAGAAGAGGGCGCGCGGAACGCCGGACGCACCATGCGTCCGCAGCCTCATGCGCAAAGTGTAGAAAGCGCACGAGTAAGTACACCACGGCCGCACCGGACATCGTCCGGCGTTCCGCGCGCGATGGGCTTCCGGCTTGCTTCGTGCTCTCCCCGGCAGCGATTCATCCGCTTTGGTTCGTCACCGTCGGTCGATGCTTACATCGCCGCTTCGGTTGAAGCGGACGGCGACGCATCGCCTTGATGCCAGCGACGGGCATCGGGACCACACGACTTGGGCCGGCGCGCAAAGGCGATGCAAATGGG
>JAFKKL010000182.1:0-10640 GCA_017305595.1 Hyphomicrobiales bacterium
TGGCGCGCAATTCGTCATAGAGGCTGCGATTGGAATCCTGCCCGGCGCAGATCACAACGGTATCGACCGCGAGCACCTGCGGCTTGCCGTCGACGGTGATGTGCAGCCCCGCGTCGTCGATACGATCATAGCTCACGCCCGCCAGTAATTTCACGTCACGCTTGGCGAGGCTCGAGCGCAAAATCCAGCCGGTGGAAACACCGAGCCCCGCGCCGGGGCGCGACGCCTTACGTTGCAGGATGGTGATCTCGCGCGATGCCTCGCGCGGCGCCAGCGGATCGCCGGACAAGCCGCCAGGCTGCGACAAGGTCGCATCGATGTTCCATTCGCGCTGGAAATCCGCGAGATCGAGCGCGCGATGTTTCGGCGCTTCGCCCGGCTCCGAGTGACAAAGATACTCGGCGACATCGAAGCCGATGCCACCCGCACCGATGATGGCAACGCGGCGGCCCGCCTTGCGCCGACCACTGAGAAGATCGTGATAAACGACGACGCTCGGGTGATCGATCCCGGGGATCGCCGGCACACGCGGATGCACGCCTGAGGCCACCACCACCGCCTCGAAACCCTCATTCGCGATATCCGCCTTCGACACCGGTGTGTTCAAGCGCAATTTCACGTGCCCCGCTTCGATGCGACCACTGTAGTAGCGCAGCATCTCGTCGAACTCGACTTTACCCGGCACCGCGCGGGCCAGATTGATCTGCCCGCCGACGCGATCGGAGGCCTCGAACAGCGTCACCTTGTGGCCACGACGGCTGGCTTCGGCGGCAGCCGCAAGCCCGCCAGCGCCTGCGCCGACCACCGCCACCTTGCGCGGGCGCACCGCAGGCCCTTCCTCGAACAAGGTCTCGCGGCAAGCTCGTGGGTTGACCAGACAGGTTGCGCTCCGATCGGAGAAGATGAAATCAAGGCACGCTTGGTTGCAGGCGATGCAGGTATTGATCGTCTCCGGCTTTCCTTCGCGTGCTTTCATGGCGAAGAACGGATCGGCCAGCATCGGCCGCGCCATCGACACCAGATCGCTGTCGCCGGAGCCGATCACCTCCTCGGCCAGTTCCGGCGTGTTGATGCGGTTCGATGCCACCACCGGAATTTTGACTGCCCGCTTGATCCGCGCCGCGGCAAAGCGCCACGCTCCACGCGGGATCGGGTAAGCGATGGTCGGGACCCGCGCCTCGTGCCAGCCGATGCCGGTGTTGAGGATATCGGCGCCCACAGCTTCGACACGCTGTGCCAGCCGGTCGATCTCGTCGCCGGTCGCGCCGCCCTCGACGAGATCCAGCGCTGAGATGCGATAGATAATGATGAAGTTGTTTCCGGTGGCGGCGCGCACCCGCTTCACCAGTTCGACCGGCAGGCGATGGCGGTTCTCCTCCGAGCCGCCCCATTCATCGGTACGATCGTTGGTGCGCAGCACGGTGAATTCGTTGATGAGGTAACCTTCCGAACCCATGATCTCGACGCCGTCAAAACCGGCTTCCTGCGCCAGCGTTGCACAGCGGACATAGTCTGCGATTGTCTGCTCGATCTCCTCACCCGTCATCGCACGCGGCGTGAAGCGATTGATGCGCGAGCGAATGCTGGATGGCCCGAGGCACTCCTCCTGCTTGGCGTAGCGGCCGGAATGCAGGATTTGCAGGCAGATCTTGCCGTCATGTTGGTGTACCGCGTCAGTGACCTGGCGCAATTCCGGTACCTGCGAGCGATCGGTCAGCATCGGCCCGCCCGGCTCGATCAATCCGGCGCTGTTCGGCGCATAACCGCCGGTGATGATCAGCCCGACTTCACCTTTGGCACGCTCGGCAAGAAAGGCTGCCATCTTCTGCACGCCATTCTCTTCCATATCGAGCCGGGTGTGCATCGACCCCATGATGATCCGGTTGCGCAATGTCGTGCCCGCGACCTTCAATGGCGCGAGAAGGTGGGGATAGCGCGACAGACCCGGATCGGCTTGCATGGCGTGGCTCTCGTTGGCATTGCGGACATTCTAACAGTTGTTAGAATGCTTCAAGAAATCAAGACATTTCGTGAGGACGCCGTGGACACCACGCTGAACGAACAGCAGGAAGCCTTCCGCGAGGCCGCACAGCGCTTCGCCACCGAGAAGCTGGCCCCGCATTACCAGAAGCGCGCCACCGAACACCGGCTCGACCGCGCGATGCTCGCAGAGATGGGCTCGCTCGGCCTGATCGGCGTCGATATTCCCGAAGCCTACGGCGGCCTTGGCGAAAGCAGCGTCACCGCCGGCCTCATCATCGAACAGATCGCCTATGCTGACTTCAACGCCAGCTACGTGCAACTGCTGGCCTCGCTGATGGGCGGCATGGTGGCGCAACATGCGACACCTGATGTGGCCAAGGAATGGCTGCCGAAGGTCACGCGCGGCGAGGCGATCATCGGCCTCGGCCTCACCGAGCCGCGCGGCGGATCGGACGCAGCCAATCTCATCCTGCGCGCGGAGAAATCCGGCAATGGTTACCGCCTCAACGGCGAAAAGACCTCAATGAGTTGCGCCGACCAGTGCGACGCGGCGGTGATCTTCGCGCGCACCGGCAAAGTGGAAGACGGCGCGCGCGGCGTCAGCGCGTTCTTCGTCGACCTCAACCAGAAGGGCATCACCCGCACCCATTTCGACGACATCGGCACCAAGCCGGTCGGGCGCGGCTCGGTATTTTTCGACGACGTGTTCATTCCAGCCGAATGCCTGATGGCCGAGGAGAACAAGGGCTTCTCAAAGATCATGACCGGCTTCGACTACAGCCGTGCCCTGATCGGCCTCGAATGCATCGGCCCGGCGCAGGCGTCCGTGGACGAGGCTTGGCAATACAGCCGCGAGCGCACGGCGTTCGAACGGCCGATCGCGCAGTTCCAGGGAGTCAGCTTCCCGCTGGCGGAAGCCGAGACGCAACTCACCATGATGCGCCAACTGTGCTTCCACACGCTGTCATTACGCGACCGCCGCCTGCCGCACACGGCGGAGGCCGCGATGTGCAAGTGGTACGTCCCGAAGACGACCTGCGAGATCATCCACCAGTGCTTATTAACGCACGGGCACTACGGCTACACCACCGACCTGCCCTTCCATCAACGCTATCTCGACGTGATGGGCCTGCAAATCGGCGACGGCACCGCGCAGATCCAAAAGCTGGTGATCGCACGCGAGAAGGTTGGCCGCGTCGCGGTGCAGTACGCCAAGCAGGATGTGGGGAAGGCCTAACAGCTATCGACACCATCATTGCGAGTGAGACGAAGCAATCCAGAAACCAAGGAAAGAACTGGATTGCTTGGTCGCTACGCTCCTCGCAATGACGGGTGACTATTAGCGATCCGGCGCGAATTCGACCGGCGCGACATTCACCGATGAAGCACCTTTCTCCCACAGCTTAGGATAAGTTGTGTGCATATCGCTCAGCAACTGATCGATCGGCGGATCGGCGAACCAGCCACGGTCGTTGACATATTCCATGTGCCGCCGGTTCCGGGTGTCGAACTCGTGGAACAGTGCGTCGCTCTTGCCGTCGAACACCAGTTCGCGCACGCCGAAGCGCTGGCACAGTTCGGTGTTGAACGCCGGCGTCACCTTGAACATCTTGCCGTCGAGCCACAGCGCAACGTAGCCGTGATAGATGAACAGGTCCGTTCCCATCAGATCGGAAAGTTTCGCCGAGTTGAGATGGTTCTTCACGTCCGCGAAACCGGGCGCCGCCGGAATGCCGGCAGCACGGAGCACCGCGGCGAGCAGGATCGCCTTCGGCACGCAATAGTTCGAGGGACGCTGCGCCACCGTGCTGGCGCGGTAGTCGTGCGGCGTGACGCCGATGTTGAACGGATCGTACTTGATCCGGTCGCGCACAACGTCGAACAGCCGGATCGCCTTCTCGGTCGGTGATGCATTCTCGAAGCCGCGAAGCGCCGAGGCAGCGAAGTCGCGCACCGGCACGGAATCGCTATCGACGAAAGATGTCGGTTTCAGATAATCGGTAGTAAGAGAAGCGGTCACTTGACCATCCTGATCGGTTCGCGAGCCATGAATCTAACAAATGTTAGAAACAAGCTGTTGTCAATCGCGGCGGCGCGGTATTGTACTCCTGCGCTTTCAATTCAAAGACCGTAGGACAGCCCATGAGCGACGCCAACCGTTATGTTTGGGAACCCTCTCCCGATCTCGTCGCGCAAAGCAATCTGACGGCATTTCTGCGCGCAACTGAGCACGAGGATTACGACAGCCTCGCGGCCGCCGCCGAGGCCGATCCAGCTTGGCTGATGGAGCAGGTGTTCAAGTTCTGCGACGTGCGCTTCTACAAGCCTTACGACAATATGCTGGATACCTCGCGCGGTGAACCATGGGCGCGCTGGTGCGTCGGCGGCACCACCAGCATCGTGCTGAACTGCATCGACAAGCATCGCGATACGCCGGTGTGGGACCAGACCTTCATGGTGTGGGAAGGCGAAGACAAGACGGAGCAGCAAACGCTCAGCTACCGCGAACTCGATCGCGAGGTCTGCCGTTTGGCGCAGGGCTTGCGCGATCTCGGCATCCGCCAAGGCGACGTTGTTGCACTCTACATGCCGAACCTGCCGGAGACCTTCATCGCCTTTTTCGCGGTGATGAAGCTCGGCGCGATCCTGCTGCCGCTGTTTTCTGGCTTCGGCCCCGCCCCGATTGTCTCCCGCCTCAATCACGGCGAAGCGAAAGCCGTGATCACTGCCAACTGCACCTGGCGGCGCGGCACACTGGCGCCGCTGAAACCGGTGCTCGACACCGCGCTGGAGCAGGCGCCGAGCGTGCAGCACATGATCGTGGTGGATCGCGGCGGGCTGTCGATCGAGACACCGATGCGCACCGGCCGCGACCATTGGTGGCATGACATCATCACCGGCAAGGATGACGACATCGCCACTGTGGAAATGCCGGCCGACGCGCCCGCGATCCTGCTTTACACCTCGGGCACCACCGGCGAACCGAAAGGCTGCGTCTGGACCCAGATCGGCTTCATCGGCTCGATGGTGACGCGCGACATCATTATCTGCGGCGATTTCAAACCGACCGACCGCTTCTTCTTCATGAGCGACATGGGTTGGATGGTCGGCGCGATGACCGCCTGCATCCCGAGCTTCGCCGGCGCCAGCCTGCTGGTGGCCGAAGGCACGCCGGATTATCCCGACACCGGACGATTCTGGCGACTGATCCAGGATCATCGCGTCAGCTATCTCGGCGTCTCGCCCACCATCGTCCGCAGCCTGATGCGCTATGGTGAGGAAGTGGAGAACTACGATCTCTCCAGCCTGCGCATAACGACGTCTGGCGGCGAGGCATGGACCGCCGCGCCGTGGCAATGGTTCTTCGAGCATGTCTGCAAGCGACGGCTGCCGATCATCAACATCTCCGGCGGCACCGAAGTCGGCGGCTGCATCTTCCTCGGCACCCCGAACCACCCGATGAATCCCGGCTCGTTCTCGCGGCCGGCGCTCGGCGTCGGCGCCGACATCGTCGATCTTTCCGGCAACAAGGTGCCGCCCGGCGAAGTCGGCGAACTGATCCTGCGCCACTCCTCCATCGGGCTGACCAAGAGCCTGTGGAAGGCGGACGCGCGCTACATCGACAGTTACTGGAGCACGTTACCAGGCATCTGGGTGCATGGCGATTTCGCCATGCAGGGCACTGACGGCCTCTACTACATTCTTGGCCGTTCCGACGACACCATCAAGATTTCCGGCAAACGCACCGGCCCGGCGGAGCTTGAAGGACTGTTGGTCGCCACCGGCAAGGTCGCGGAGGCTGCAGTGTTCGGGATTCCGCATCCGGTGAAGGGATCAGCCATCGTCTGCGCCTGCGTGCTGATGCCTGGCGTAACGGAAAACGGTGCCGCGGAGGAATTGTCGGGCGCACTGGTGAAGGGCATGGGCGCGTCCTACCGTCCCGAGCGCATCGTGTTCGTCGAGGATCTGCCTCGCACCCGCAACCTGAAGATCATGCGCCGCGTGTTGCGCGCGGTGTTCGAGAACAAGGATCCGGGCGATCTGTCGTCGCTGGCCAATCCGGAGACAGTGGACGCCTTGCGCAAGCAGTTGGCGACTGGTTGATCACAGCAAGAATCTATACGTCGTCATGGCCGGATTTATTCCGGCCATCCACGTCTTTGCAGCACAACCAGCGAGAAAACGTGGATGGCCGGGACAAGCCCGGCCATGACGAAGGCGATTGTTATCTGAAAAACGGGAAAGCGCTCAAAGTATCGAGCGTCTGACTTCCTTAAACCGGGCACTCCGGCGGGAACGACGGCTTGCGCTTCTCGAGGTGCGAGGCGAGGCCTTCGCGGGCCTCATGCCCCGAGAAGCCGAGGATTTCCAGCGCCGTCGAGGTGTCGAACAGCGGCCCGTTCACGCGCAGCCAGTTGTTGAGCGAATACTTGGTCCAGCGGATCGCGCTTTGCGCGCCGGTGGCGAGGTCTTCCGCAGTTTCCAGTGCGATCTTCTGCAACTCGGCATCTTCGACGCAGAGCGACACCAGTCCGATGCGCTCGGCTTCTTCGCCGGACAGCGGCTTGCAGGTCAGCAGATAATATTTCGCCTTTGCCAGGCCGCACAGCAGCGGCCAGATGATGCAGGCGACGTCGCCCGCCGCGACCCCGAGCCGGGTGTGGCCATCGACGATCTTGGCGGATTTGCCGCAGATCGACACGTCCGCCAGGATACCGACGACGAGGCCGGCACCGACCGCGACGCCATTAATGGCGGAAATGATCGGCTTGTTGCAGTTGATGACGTTATAGACGAGGTCTTTCGCTTCCTTCCAGGTCGCCATGCGGGCGACCGGATTATCGAGCAGGCTCTTGATCAGCTCGAAATCCCCACCGGCTGAAAACGCCTTGCCCGCGCCGGTGACGATCACCGCGTTGATATCCGGATCGTCGTTGATGTCGCGCCAGATGTTGGTGATCTGGGTATGGGTCTCGGCATCGACCGAATTGTAGGTCTCCGGCCGATCGAAGGTGATCCGAAGAATCCGCTTCGAGGGATAATCCAGCTTCAGTTTAGTGTAGGCGGCATAACGGTTCGACATCAGCGTCCTCGTCGGTCGATGGCCTGTTTCGCACGCATCGCGCGCCAGGCTGGTGATGCTGGCACACGCTCTCGGAAAAGCGAACAACCAGCTATGGAAATTTTTCGAACAGATGTTAGAATTTATGTGGGATCGCGCGGCGCCGCAAGCGCCGACTTGTCCGCAACACCCCGCCAGCACATGATCTCCCAATACAGACAACCTGACACATTAATGGCCTTTTGGATGGTCTTGCAGGCGCGCGACAAAGCGCTTCTTATAGCGCGGCTCGGAAACGGGCAGACTGCGGAGGAACGAGAATGAAGAACGGGCAGGATAGCTCACCCACGACCGTTGCCGGCACCAGTTCGACGATCGGCAGCCTGTTCCGCGCCCGTGCCGCGATCCAACCGGCCGCACCCGCCATCGAATACGGCGACCGCATCGTCAGCTACGGCGAATTGAACGACCGGGTGAACCGCGCGCGCGCGATGCTGGCCGCACATGGGCTTGCGCGCGGCGACCGTGTCGCATTGCTGTCACGCAACCGCCCGGAATATCTCGAAATCGAACTCGCCGCCGGACAGCTCGGCGTCATCACCGCCTGCCTCAACTGGCGGCTGTCGAAGCGCGAACTGGTCTATTGCATCGAACTGGTGTCGCCGAAGTTGCTGATCGCGGAGGCGGAACTGGCCGCGCCGCTGGACGGCGCGCTGTCAATCCGCGACGTCGTGACGTTCGGCACCGATTACGAGCGGGCGCTGCAAGCGCAAGCCGACACACCGTCGCCGATCACAGCCGAGCCTGAAGACGGCCTCGTCATTCTCTATACCAGCGGCACCACCGGCCTGCCGAAGGGCGCGGTGATCTCGCATCGCGCGATGATGGCGCGCGCGATGGTGTTTACTTCGGAACTCAACATCGCCGTCGACGAATCTTTCGTGGCGTGGGCGCCGCTGTTCCACATGGCCTCGACCGATCATGCGCTTGCCACGCTGTTGCGCGGTGGCACCGTGATCGTGGTGGACGGCTTTCAGGTTGCGCCGCTCTTGTCCGCTGCTGCGCGCTACCGCATCGGCTGGTTCGTGCTGATCCCCGGCATGGTGGAAGCGCTGACCGAAGGTTTCCGCGCCAATCCCGTCACCGTGAAGGGCATCCGCACCTGTGGCGCGATGGCGGACCTGGTGCCACCGCAGGCCATCGCCGACATCACGCAGCTTTTGCAGGCGCCCTACATCAACAGCTTCGGTTCGACCGAAACCGGCCTGCCGCCCGCCAGCACCAATCTCATTGCCATCGGAGATATCCCCGCACGGCTGTCGAAGCAGCAGAGCAGCTTCTGCGAAATCAAGCTAGTCGATCCCGACGACAACGAGGTCGCGCAGGGCGAGCCCGGCGAACTTGCCATGCGTGGCCCCACGCTGTTCTCCGGCTACTGGCAGGCGGATGAGACCAATGCGCGCGATTTCCGCGGCGGCTGGTTTCATATGGGCGACGTGTTCCGCCGCAACGCCGATGGCACGCTCGATTTCGTCGACCGCGCCAAATACATGATCAAATCCGGCGGCGAGAACGTCTATCCGGCGGAGATCGAGCGCGTGCTGATGACGGATTCGCGCATCACCGGAGCCGCTGTGGTGCGCACCAAGGACGCCAAGTGGGGCGAGGTGCCGGTGGCCTTCAGCGCGCGACGCGACGACAGCCTCGACGAAGCCGAACTGGCCGCGATGTGCCGGCGCGACCTCGCCGGCTACAAATGCCCGCGGCAATTCCACTTCATCGACTTCGCGGACTTTCCGCGCTCGACCAGCGGCAAGGTGCAGCGCCACGAACTTGAGGCGCGGCTGACGCAGACAGCTTCCGCCGCCGCGACATAGGAGATTCCATGACCAAGGCTGCGGCCCTCGCGGGCCACAAGAACTCGTTGCGTGGACAAGTCGCCATTATCGGCATCGGGCTGTCGCCAGTCGGCAAGGTGCCGGGCCGCAGCCCGCTGTGGCTCGCCGCAGCCGCCGCCAAGCAGGCGTTGGCCGATGCCGGCATTCAAAAGAGCGAGATCGACGGCGTGTTGGCGAGCCCGGCAATGGCCGCGCAGTTTCATCGCTTCAGCGTCGCTTTCAGCGAGTATTTCGGTGTACAGCCGACATTCTCCAACACATTACAAGTGTCAGGCGCGACCGCTGCTACCATGTTCAATATCGCGGCCGCGGCGATCCACGGTGGCCTCGCAGAAACTGTGCTCGTGGTCGGTGGCGACAGCCTGCTCTCGGGTCTCACGCCGGAACTGGCGCTGCGCTCGCTCACCGAAAGCCGCGACCAGCAGTACGAGATGCCGTTCGGCATCCCGGTCGCCAACACCTTCGCGATGACCGCGCATCGGCACATGAAGGAATTCGGCACCACGCCGGAGCAACTGGCACAGGTGGCGGTGACGCAACGCCAGCACGCCGCGCGTACCCCCGGCGCGCAGCAGACCGCGCCAATCACCATCGAGGAGGTGCTCAACTCGAAGATGGTGACGACGCCCTATCGCAAGCTCGACTGCTCGCTGATCTCCGACGGCGGCGCGGCTTTCGTGCTGACGTCCGCCGAACGCGCCAAAGCGCTCGGCATCGAAAAACCGATCTACATTCTCGGCGGCGGCGAGTGCTACACCCACGAGCACATCTTCCTGATGCCCTCGCTCACCACCACCGGCGCGGTGCAATCGAGCGGCAAAGCCTACGCCATGGCGGGCTACGGCCCGAAGGATATGCACACCGCAGGCGTCTATGACTGCTTCACTGGCACCGTCATCATGATGCTGGAAGACCTCGGCTTCTGTCCGAAGGGCGAAGGCGGCCGCTTCGTCGCTGACGGCCAGATGACCTATGGCGGACAGATTCCCTCCAACACCCATGGCGGGCTGTTGTCGTTCGCGCATTCCGGCATTCCCGGCTCGCTGTTCCACTTCCACGAAGTCGTCGCGCAACTGCGCGGCGAGTGCGGCGAACGGCAAGTCGCGGGCGCCGAGCTCGGGCTGGTCCACAGCCTCGGCGCCGGCTTCGCCACCAACGCCACCACCATTCTCGGCACGGAGAACACGCTGTGATCTCGCTCGAAGACGCCGCCCGTAAACCGCTGCCGTCCCCCGACGCCGATACCGCCGCGCTGTGGCACGGCCTGCGCGATGGCCGGCTTTTGCTCCAGCATTGCGACGATTGCGGCAACGTGCAGTTCTACCAGCAGGGTTTCTGCCGCCATTGCAGCGGCGAGAACCTGACGCATCGCCCGGCCAGCGGACGCGGCAAGGTGCATTCCTTCAGCGTCGTCCATCGCGCGCCCGGCCCGGCCTTCAAGGGCGACGTGCCTTATGCCGTATTGCTGGTGGAACTGGCGGAAGGCCCGCGCATGATCTCGACCTACACCGGCGGCAAGCCGGACGAAGTGACGTTCGACATGGACGTCACTTTGGTCTGCGAGCCGGTCTCGGACGAGATCGCCCTCCCCCGCTTCAGGCGGGCCTAACCCTCATCAGCCGCTAACCCTGAGCCGCTCTACGCAAATCAGCCCAAAAGCCGCTTGGGCATAAATCTAACGATTGTTAGATTTTGAA
>JAFKKL010000182.1:10658-14754 GCA_017305595.1 Hyphomicrobiales bacterium
TGTTAGATTTTGAACTTTTGTTAGATTGCAACGGCCGGGGCTTGTCCCTAAGCTCGCGCAGCCTTCACCGGAACCTGCCCATGGATTTCGATCTCACCACCGAACAGCAGCAAATCCTCGATTACGGCAACAGCGTCGCCAAGCAGTACGATCGCCGCTACTGGCTCGACTGCGCGGAGAAGCGCGAGTTTCCGGCCGCGCTCTATCGGAAGGTGGCGCTGGACGGCTTCGTCGGCATGATGGTGCCGGAGCAATATGGCGGGGCCGGTCAGGGCATGACCGAAATGCACCTGTTCCTCGAGGGGCTCTCCAACAACGGCATCCCGCTACTCAATCTCGTGGTCGGTGCCACCATGAGCCTCGGCCTGATCGCCAAGTATGGTACCGAGCAGCAGAAACAGCGTTTCTTGCCTGACGCCTGCGCCGGCAAGACCCGGTTCTGTTTCGCCATCACCGAGCCGGACGCCGGAACCAATTCGATGCGCATCACCACACTGGCGAAGCGCAACGGCAACCGCTTTTCGCTGAACGGCCAGAAGACCTTCATCACCGACGCCGACGGCTCCGACTACATACTGGTGGTGGCGCGCACCATTCCGCACACCGAAGTGAAGCGGAAGACCGATGGTTTCACGCTGTTCGTCGTCGATCTCAAGGCCAAGGGCGTCAGCAAGCAATACATTCCGGTCAGCATTCCCGCGCCGGAAACCCAGTGGCAACTGTTCTTCGACGATGTCGATCTCGGACCGGAAGACGCCATCGGCGAGATCGACCGTGGCTTCGAAATCCTGTTCAAGAGTCTCAACCCGGAACGCATCCTCGTCGGCTCGATCTGCTGCGGGCTCGGCCGCTACGCACTCAACCGCGCGGTGGACTATGCCAGCGGCCGCAAGGTGTTCAACGACACGCCGATCGGCGCCTATCAGGGCCTGCAACATCCCCTCGCCAGCGCCTACACCGACGTCGAGATGGCGTCGCTGATGACGCTGAAAGCGGCGTGGGTGTTCGATCAGGGCCGCGAGGCCGGCGAATTCTCCAACATGGCGAAGCTCGCCGCCGCCGACGCCGGCACCAAGGCGGTGGACACCGCGCTGCAATGTTTCGGCGGTAACGGCTTCACCAAGGAATACGGCATCTTCGACATCTATCCGCTGGTGCGGCTGCTGAAGACCGCACCGCTCAACCGCGAAATGCTTCTCAACTATATCGGCGAGCGCGTCATGGGCTTGCCGCGCAGCTATTAGGACCCCGCCGCAATGGCTGTGATGAAATCGGATATCTCGCGCGCCAACGACGAATATCACCGCAACGAGAGCGTCTATCGCGAACGCATCGCCGACTTGCACCGGCGGCGCGCCGCCGCCATGCTCGGCGGCCCGGAGCGGGCACGCCGGCTGCACAAGGAACGCAAGCAACTGTTGCCGCGCGAGCGCATTGCCGCGCTGATGGACCCCGGTTCACCGTTCCTCGAATTCAGCCAATTGGCCGGCGAAGGAATGCACGAGGGCGTACCGCCCGGCGCCAGCATCATCACCGGCGTCGGCATCGTCTCCGGCCGCCCCTGCATGATCATTGCCAACGATGCCACCGTGAAAGGTGGCACCTATTACGGCATCACCTGCAAGAAGCACGTCCGCGCCCAGCACTTCGCCTGGAAGCATCGCCTGCCTTGCATCACGCTGGTGCAATCCGGCGGCGCCAATCTGCCGGATCAACCGGGCATCTTCCCGGACGAAGGCCAGTTCGGCTCGATTTTCTACAACCAGATCCGTATGTCCGGTGAAGGCATTCCGCAGATCGCCATCGTGCATGGCCCCTCCACCGCCGGCGGCGCCTACATGCCGGCGCTGTGCGACGAGACCGTGATCGTGCGCAATCAGGGCGCGATGTTCCTCGGCGGACCACAACTCGTCTATGCCGCCACCAAGGAAGAAGTCGGCGTCGAGGAACTGGGCGGCGGCGAGATGCACAGCCGCATCAGCGGCGTCACCGACCATCTCGCGGAGAATGACAGCCACGCCATTGCCATCACCCGCGACATCGTCGCCAACCTCGGCGACATCCCGCAGCAGCGCTGGCAGGTAGCCGAGCCGCGGCCGCCCCGCTTCGATCCGCGTGAAATGTACGGCCTCATCAGTGCCGATCCGCGTGTGCCGACCAACAACCGCGACATCATCGCGCGGCTGGTGGACGGCAGCGAGTTTCACGAATTCAAGCCGCTCTACGGCGACACGCTGATCACCGGCTTCGCCCGCATCATGGGCTTCGAAATCGGCATCGTCTGCAACAACGGCGTGCTGTTTTCCGAAAGCGCGCTGAAGGCGACGCACTTTATCGACCTGTGCTGCAAGCGCGGCATTCCGTTGCTGTTCATGGCGGACGTGACTGGCTTCATGGTCGGCCGTGAAGCGGAAGAAGGCGGCATCTCCAAGCACGGCGCCAAGATGATCACCGCGATGGCCAGCGCCGACGTGCCGAAATACACGCTGATCATCGGCAATTCCTACGGCGCCGGCTACATGTCGATGTGCGGCCGCCCGATGAAGCCCAACGCGATGATGATGTGGCCGAACGGACGTTCCGCCATCATGGGCCCGGATCAGGCAGCGAATACGCTCGCCATGGTGCGGGACGAAGTCCACAAGCGCGAGGGTACAAGCTGGACCGAGGAGGAGCGCGAAGCCTATCGCGCGCCGGTGCGCCAGCAGTTCGAGGATTTCGCCAACGCCTACAACTTCGCGCGCAACATCTGGTGCGACATGGTGATCGATCCGCTGGAAACCCGCAACGTGATGGCGCTGCTGCTCGATCTCGCCGGGCGGTTGCCGCCCAAGGAAACGCGCGTCGGCGTGCTTCGGATGTGATGACGGGAGAAGCACGTCGTGTTCGATAAAATCCTGATCGCCAATCGCGGCGAAATCGCCTGCCGGATCGCCCGCACCTGCCGACGGCTCGGCGTTGCCGTCGCCGGCGTCCACTCGTCCGCCGATGCCGATGCGCTGCATGTGCAAGGGATCGGCGAATCCATCGCCATCGGCGGTGCCGCCGCTTCCGACAGCTATCTGCGCATCGATGCGGTGATCGACGCCGCGAAAGCGACCGGCGCGCAGGCTATTCATCCCGGCTTCGGTTTCCTTGCCGAGAACGCGGCGTTCGCTCGCGCGGTCGAGGCCGCTGGCCTCACCTTCGTCGGCCCGACGCCGGACGTGATCGAGAGGCTTGGCGACAAGGCGCTGGCCAAGCAGGAAGCGGACGCCGCCGGCGTTCCGATCATCCCCGGCAGCACCACGCCGAGTGAGGATAAGACCGAGGTCGAACGGATCGTGCGCGATACCGGCCTGCCGGTGATGCTGAAAGCCGCGGCCGGCGGCGGCGGCAAGGGTATGCGCGTCGTCTCCACATTTGATGGCCTCGCCGACGATATTGAATCCGCAATGCGCGAAGCTAGGAACGCGTTTGGCTCAGCCGGCCTGATCGTCGAGAAATTGATTCCGCGCGGCCGCCACATTGAAATCCAGATTCTCGGCGACGGCAAAGGCAACGTCATCCATTTGTTCGAGCGCGAATGCACCTTGCAGCGCCGCCATCAGAAAGTGATCGAGGAAGCGCCGGCGGCAAACCTGCCGGCGGCGTTACGCGACCACATGGCGGCGGACGCGGTACGGCTCGGCAAGCGATTGAACTATCGCGGTGCCGGCACCGTCGAATTCATCCTTCAGGACGACGCCTATTATTTCCTCGAGGTGAACCCGCGCTTGCAGGTCGAACATCCGGTAACAGAGAGCATCACCGGTCTCGACATCGTCGAACTGATGCTGCGCATCGCCTCCGGCGAAGGCCTGCCGCTGACGCAGGACCAAGTCGCCTGCCACGGCCACGCCGTCGAGGCGCGCATCTGCGCCGAAGACCCCGCCAATAATTTCCTGCCGAGCACCGGTGACATCGTTCATGTCAGCTTCCCGGCGGGCAATATCCGCGTCGAGACCGCCTGACCTTACGCGCGGGCGAAAAGCGGCAGCACCGCGCCGTTGATCTCCATGTTGGACGGCGAGGCGAGACCGATGATCGCCTCGGCGGCGGCCTTCGGCGACAGCCA
>JAFKKL010000334.1 GCA_017305595.1 Hyphomicrobiales bacterium
GACATCAATCACAGCATCGGCGCGCATGACTTCAGGACCCTTGCCGTTCTGAAAACGGATTTCGAACGGCGCGCTTTCCCGTCCCCTCGTCTTTGCCTTGTCGAATCCGACCCGACCGATCGCAGTAACGCGACTAGATGTCCGGATGACATTCTTCAGTGGCGTTCTGGTCGCAAGGGGATCGAGATATTGGTCAAGCAACTCGCCGCCCGTCGGATAAACCTCTGGATCGGGAGAATTCCATCCGATGGGGGCCAGCAAGCGGGCCGCAGCGCCATCAATGTTGTATTTCCACGGCGAGAACAGTTGAACATGCCGCCATTGCCTGACCGCGTGCCCGGCGTGCTCGCCCGCCTCCAGCACGATCGGCGTCATGCCGCGTTCCAACAGGTGAGCGGCTGCGGCAAGACCGACTGGACCTCCACCGATGACGGCTACGGTTCTCGACGTCATTTCCACTCTCCATATTTCCAGAATTATCGAAATTTAAAGCCTGAAAATCCTATGCGACTATCTTTGCCGAACGACATCCAGCACCGGTCTCGTCGGCACAGCATTCAGCAACGAGGTAATCCACCAAGCCTTGCATGGTCTCGTATTCCGCGTGGCAAACGAGCGTCGTTCCCTCACGGTCCTGCCGGATCAAGCCGACGCTGACGAGCGATTTGACGTGGTGTGACAAGGTGGACGGAGCAACCTTTAGTTTCTCCTGCAAGCGACCGACGGGCATTCCGGGCTGCCCCGCTCGCACAAGGGTCCGATAAATCCGGAGCCTAGTCGAGTTGCCGAGGGCTTCGAGGCGCGACGCTGCATCGATGAGTTTCATGGACGGATCATGAGACGCCACGGGATGGAAGTCAAACCATAATTCTAGAATATTCGAAATACTACTCGCCCGATTTCTTCGACAAGAATTGACAATTTCCAATATTTCCATAAATCTGGATATATGGAAAACGAACAGGCCGTCTTGGCGCTTGGCGCCCTCGCCCAACAAACTCGGCTCCATGCCTTCCGAATACTGGCGCAGCATGAGCCGGGCGGATTGGCCGCCGGCGATCTCGCCCGACTACTTGAAGTGCCACAGAACACGCTGTCCGCCCATCTTTCCGTGCTGGCGCGAGCCAATCTCGTCGTGTCCGAACGGCATAGCCGCTTGATCGTGTATCGCGCGAACCTCGCAGCGTTTCAGGCCGTTGCCGTCTTCCTCCTGCAGGACTGCTGCGGCGGCCGTCAGGAGATTTGCTCGCCCATTTTCGAAAGCCTCTCACCCTGCTGTCTTCCTCCGCGAAAGAAGGGAAAAACCCGTGCCTGATCGCGTCTACAATGTCCTGTTTCTCTGCACGGGCAATTCCGCACGCTCGATCTTGGCCGAATCCATCCTTCGCAAGGACGGACGCGGCCGTTTCCGCGCATTCTCCGCAGGCAGCCAGCCGAAGGGAGATGTCCACCCGGTCGCGCTCCGCGTTCTCGAAAGCATGAGCTACCCGATGGAAGGTTTGCGCTCGAAGAGCTGGGAAGAGTTTACCGTTCCGGATGCTCCTGTCATG
>JAFKKL010000183.1 GCA_017305595.1 Hyphomicrobiales bacterium
AAGGCTGTCGACGTGACGAGCGTCGGCGATCTGCGCACCACCGGCGAAGGCGCGACCGCAAAGGAGATCGTCCGCGCTGGTTCCGAAACGATGAAGCGGTTCACGTTCGAACTGGGCGGGAAATCGCCGCACATCATCTTCGCCGATGCCGTCATCGAGCAGGCGCTCAATGCCGCTACCAATTCTGCATGGACGTTGTGCGGGCAGAGTTGCGCGCTCGGCTCCCGCGTTCTGGTGCAGCGTCCGGTCTACGATCGCGTGGTTGAGGAGTTTTCGCGACGTGCCGGCAAGGTGCGCGTTGGACTTCCGCTCGACGAGGCCACGCATATGGGTCCGCAGGCGCATGAAGAGCAGCTCAACAAGACGCTGAGTTATATCGATATTGGCCGCAACGACGGCGCGCATCTGGTGACCGGTGGCCGCCGCATTTCAGGCGGTTCGCTTGGCGACGGTTACTTCATCGAGCCGACCGTGTTCGCCAATGTCAGCAATGACATGCGGATCGCGCGGGAAGAGATTTTCGGGCCGGTCGCAGCGCTGATTCCGTTCGATGACGACGAGGAAGCGATCACGGCGGCCAACGATACGTCCTACGGACTGACGGCCGGATTATGGACGCAGGATGTCGGACGTGCTCATCGCGTCTCCAGCCGTATTCAGGCCGGCATGGTGTGGGTCAACACCTATCGTTTCATCCGCTGGTCGACGCCCTATGGCGGATTCAAGGGCAGCGGCTGGGGACGCGAAAACGGCATCGAGGCGCTTGATTCCTATCTTGAGACGCGCACCACGGTGATCAGCACCACCGGCCGCTTCCCCGACGCTTACGCTCAATAATCAACACCGCAACGAAAGAGATACAACATGCGTCTGGCAAACAAGCTCGCCGTCATCACCGCTGCTGCGTCAGGCATGGGGCGCGCCGGAGTCGAAATCTTCCTGAAAGAAGGTGCCAAAGTCGCCGCGGTCGACGTCAATGCCGATGCGCTGGCGCAACTCGCGGCCGACATGAAGGCCGCCGGATATTCCATCGCAACCATTCAGGCCGATCTTTCGAAGCCGGAGCAGATGCGCGGCTCGGTGAACGACGCCGCAGCGCAGCTCGGCGGCATCGATATCATGTGGGCGCACGCCGGCATTCCGGGGCCGGGCGGCGTCGAGAATCTCGATCTCGACGCCTATCAGGCGGCGCTGACGCTCAACGTCACCTCGGCGACTCTCGCGGCTGGTGAAGTGATCGGTCAGATGCGCAAGCGCGGCGGCGGTTCGCTGATCTTCACTTCATCGGTCTCGGGGCTTGTCGGCTCGATGTTCAGCCCGGTCTACTCGGCGGCGAAGTTTGCCGTGGTCGGCCTCACCAAGTCGCTGGCGCAGCGCTTCGCCGCCGATGGCGTTCGCGTCAACGTCGTCTGTCCGGGGCTTGCCGATACACCGATGAAGGTTGGATTCACCGGCCGTTCGGGCGATCCGGTCGAGGCCGAGGAAAATCAGAAGCGGCTGTTGGCGTCGGTGCCGATGGGCCGGCTGTGCCGGCCGGAGGAAGTCGCCTATGCCGCGCTCTGGCTCGCATCCGATGAGGCTTCCTTCGTCACCGGCGTGGCTTTGCCTGTCGATGGTGGTTTCACCGCGCGCTGAGCCGCGGCACTCGTTAGAAGTTTACGGTGCAATGCCCGGATTTGATCCGGGCATTGTCGTGTCGGAAGCAGATGCCGCGACCGTCGTGGCGCGTATCAGGGCATCAGCTTCGAGTTGCGCGATCATCCGGCCGGATCAGTGGGAAAGGATCTTTCTTCAGCCGACAGTTCCGACGAATGTTCCGACTGACGCGAAGCTTATGAGTGACGAGCCGTTCGACCGATCGCGCCGATCAACTCATTCGGCACGCTGCCGATGCCATCCACCAGATCGCACCCGTTTTCGATCTCGGTACGTACTCACGTGTAGGGATCTGAAAACTACATCAAGCGTTCGCTAGCAAGGTGCTGCTTAATGGCCGTACCGAGGTCGCAAGTTTGCGCACAAGAGTTACGAATAGTGCATAGGAGTTCGAATCTCGTCGGACCACCATTATTTCAATGACTTAGCCAATATCTCTGCTCGGTGTTACGAGTGTTGTCATAAGCGTTACCGTAAGGATGATGTCGTCATCTCAACGCTTTGGCGATGTCGATCAAAGCGTGCCGTTTGACGATCCTCACTTGAAATAGGCAGGTATTGCGGTTCAATACGCGCCGGCTCTCGACGACACCGCAAACTGTCAAATGCTGATGTCTTTGCACGGCGCGCCGAGTTCGGCTATCGCCATCTTTTCATGCATCGAGCGGAAGTGACCTTGCCGAATTATCCCGGATGATCGAACAGGGACAACTGAAAGTCGTCGTCGACAAGGCCCATCTGCCTGCGGCAATCGGCGGGGCCTTTGCCTATGTCGAGGCCGGCACGTGAAGGGCAAGGCCGTCGTCAAAATGATAGCCTCTATGGCTCTTTATGCCCTTCGGCCAGACATTGGTCATAGGGCGGCAACAATGGGTTAGCGCTCGAGGGAAGGAACTACCAGGATATCGACATTAAGTGAGCGTAGAGCCTCTTCCGTGGTGCTTCCTATCAGCGCTTTAATAAGCCGAGAGCGGCCATGCGTGCCCATGACCATAAGATCAGGTTCAATGTCCGTCACCGCTCTGGAAATGATTTCCATCGGGGAGCCGTCCTCTACACGGAGACGCCATTGCAAGCCCTGCAAATCGTTGGCAATCAAAAATGCGGCTAACTCGTTGCTGGCCTGGCGCCGTTCGCCTTCGATATAGTCGGCAATGCTATCCCGATCCACGCCGGCAACGGACATCTTGCCCTTCGCCAGAGCGGTGAACGCATGAACAAGTGTTGCACCATCGCCTAGCAATCCAATTGAGCGGGCGACATGCAGAGCGTTCGCCGAAATGTCCGACATATCTGTCGGCGCGAGAATGCGTTCATATCTACGCTGCGCCTCGTGATTCACCATTAAAACCGGCAGTGCCGCCTTGCGGATTACGCGCTCGACCGTTGTTCCGATAAAGATATCACGAAGCAGTTGCTTGCGATGAGATCCCATGACGATGAGGTCCGGCTGAATTTCGGTGGCAGCTTGGAGAATTCCGTCGAATGGATCGCCCGCGATGACCATTGGGCGTGCATGCGTCCAGCGAATTTCCGGCATCGCTCCCATTTGTTCCCGCAGGATTCGTTCCGCTTCCCGTTGCTCCATGCGGACCAAATCGTCTGGTTGATCGTTGTCGACGACATGGACCATGAACAGGAGCGAGTCGTCGGATTGCGCCAGCAATGCCGCTTGCCTCAGTGCTCGGTTAGATCGCGTCGAGAAGTCCGTGGCTGCAAGGATTTTCATGTGTTCTCCTTCGCTTGCGCGAGCTGCAGCGATACCGCGCCGGTCGTTTCCGAGGATAGTTGTTCTGCCGAGGGAAGGGCGACGGGCCTAAGAATTCTTTTGCGTCTTATCGTCGCGACCGACCTTTGAAGGGCCGCGGGTAATTTTGGGAGGATCACTTGCGGGGAAAGTCTCTCGCAACTGCTGGTCAAGCTCCTCGTCGAGTTGTTGCTTTTCGTCCTGATCGCTTTTCCTTTTCTCTTTTGACATGGTCTTGATCCTTTTCAAGAAGGGTAGGTGCGCGCGAGTAGGCTTACGTCTGTCAAAGGCCGCCAATTTCAGAGCATCAGCCATATTTCGCAAACGACAGATCATAAGTATGAGGCTGCGTCGGTGGCTTTCAAGGTCATCGATGGATCTTTGGCCGCGCAGCTCCTCTCGCGTAAGCCTTCTCCGCAAAGGGGATATGGTGCATCGCAATCAATACATGCAGCGGTCTTCGCGACGCCTTCTGTGTTATTCGCGTGGACGTGGAGCGTTTTCAATGTTGGCCCGGGATGCGTCTTGCCCTTCCGTTTGATCGCGAAACAATGCCGCGCGGACCAGCACCATCAGCGTGATCGGCGTGGTGATAGTCATGAACAAGACAATCAGGACTTCACGAAGTGCGACTTGGCCTGCAAGTGTCGAGAAGTAGACGATCGACGACATTGCTATGCAGCCGACCCCGAGGGTCGTTCCGAGCGTGGGCGCATGAACTCTTTCATAGAAGCTGCGAAGGCGGAGCAGTCCCAGCGAGCCAATCAGAGTCAGCGCTGACCCGAGCAAGAGGAGTGCAGCCGTAAAGAATGCCGAAAGAGCGGAAATTTCGGAGGCACTGCTCATTCGATCACCTCGCCGCGAAGCAGGAATTTGGCGAGCGCGACAGTGCCCACAAAGCCGAGCAGTGCGATGACTAGCGCCATCTCGAAATAGAGAGTGGAGCCCGATTTGATGCCGAAAACGAGAAGCATCAGCATCGCATTGACGTAAAGGGTATCCAGGCCAAGTACCCTGTCTTGCGCGCGCGGCCCGCGCAGGATGCGATACGCAGCGCATATCATCGCTATTCCCAAAGAGATTTGGGCGAATACGATCGCATATGCAAGCAACGCATTCATGCGAAAATCTCCAAAAGCGGCTGCTCATAGCGGCTCTTGATGGTGTTGATCCATTCTGCCTTATCGACCAGGTCGAGGACGTGAATGGTCAACGTGCCGGCCGGTTCCTCGAATTTGACCCATAGCGTTCCGGGCGTCGAGGTGATGATGCACGCGAGGAGCGCCAGACCATAAGGATCGCGCAACTCAAGCGGTATATCGACGAAGCCGGGACGTCGCTCTCTCCGCCCGAAACCAATGATGATGCACGCGACGGCAATATTGGATTTAACAATATCCGCGGAGACGATGAAGGCTAGGCGTAGTATCGCAAGGGGCCGCCTTGGACGTGCCTTCGGCTGCTCCAGTGCTGCCAGCGCCCACCCGCCGATCAATGCCATACTTGCGCCCAGAAGAAATTGGCCGGTCGACAAAGATTGATTCAACAGCAGCCAGAAGCCGAGAAAAATGGCGCTTGCGATCGGATAGGGGAGCAATTTCATCGAGGCTCCCTCCGGATATGTTGAAGCACGTTCTCTGTACCGAGAACGCTGCGCAAATAGTCGTGCGGTGTGTACAGCGAGCCCGCTGCCGCTTGCGCGTATCGCATGACCGGCCCGGCCTGCATCGTCTGTGCGGCGCAGAGCAGAATGAGCGCAACGATGGGTACTATTTCGACCAAACGCACACTCGGTACAGCCCGGTCCGGTGAGGCCCAAAGCGCGTGAATTCCGGCGCGGGTCGTGGCGATCAAGGTTGCGAGTCCCGACAGGATGAGAATGACGAGGAATATCCACGCCGCGATGGGGATGCTGTCCGGTTGCGAATTCAGGGCTGCCGTCAGCAATGCGAACTTGGCGACGAAGCCTGATAGTGGCGGTAGTCCAGAGATAACTAGAGTGCAGCAGATAAAGGCACCGCCCAGGGCAGCTATGCTCGCCGGGATTGCTATGCCTGTTCCTTTTGAATCATCGAGTTCATCTTCTTCGCCATAAAGCTCACGCGTCACGGCAAGTAAGTCGGCGCCTGGCTCGCGACCTCGCTCGATAAGCTCGATAAGAAGGAAGAGCGCTGCCAAGCCAAGTGTCGAACTGACGAGGTAGTAGAGAGCGCCGGCTGTCATATCGACGGGCCCCATGGCGATGGCGGAAAGCACTGTGCCGGAAGACACGAGCACGGAATAGGCGGCGAGACGGGCCATGTCCTGGGACGCGAGACACCCGATCGCACCAAAAACGATAGTCGCCATTCCGCCGATCAGTAACAGCTCGCCGCCAAAATGGGCTGATGCTCCGGCGTGATCTCCAAATAAAAGCAGCCAAAGCCGAAGGATGATATAGACACCCACCTTTGTTAAAATCGCAAAAAGTGCTGCGACCGGAGGCGGCGCGGCGGCATAGGTGCGGGGAAGCCAGAAGCACATCGGCCACATGCCGGCCTTTGTCAGAAAGGCAATGCCAAGGACGGCGGCACCTGCCTCCAGCAGGGCGCGATCTTCGGCGCGGATAGCCGGAATGCGCGTCGCCAGATCGGCCATATTAAGTGTTCCGGTGACGCCGTAAATCAGGCTGACTCCGATGAGGAACAGAAGCGAGGCCACCAGGTTGACGATGATATAGTGCATCCCGGCCGTTACGCGCGCCGTTCCTGAGCCGTGCAACGCCAGACCATAGGACGCTGCGAGCAGGACCTCGAAAAAGACGAACAGGTTAAAGAGGTCGCCCGTCAGGAATGCTCCATTGATCCCCATCAACAGAAGCTGAAAAAGGGAATGGAAATGCGCGCCTACGCGATGCCACCGAGCAAGCGAAAATATGAGTGTTGCCGACGCGAGTATGCTCGTCAGCAGTAGCATCATGGCAGTCAGCCGATCGACAACCAGAACAATGGCGAATGGTGCGGGCCAGTCGCCGAGCCGATACACGCCAAGAAGGCCATCTGGTGAGGTATCGGCTCCCCGGAGCAAGGCGATCGCGATTGCGACGAGTGCAACGACGGATGCGGCATTGAGTGTCGCGTTCAAGGTACGACGGTCACCGCCGAGAACCAGCATCATTGCGCTGGCGAATAGCGGCACCGCGACCGGCGCGATCATCAGATGGTTTCCGATGTTGCTCAACGGTCCAGTTCCCGTCCGTCAACATGGTCCGTGCCGGTGAGGCCTCGCGACGCGATCAGCACGACGAGAAGCAGGGCCGTCGTGGCAAAGCTAATGACGATGGCAGTTAGGACCAGCGCCTGCGGCAACGGATCGGCGTAGCGCCCTGGATCGCCCACTCCACCGGATGAGAGGATCGGAGCCGCTTCGCTTTTGAGCCGTCCCATGGCGATAATGAACAGATTAACCGCATAGGAGAGCAGCGACAGTCCTATGACAACCTGGAATGTGCGCGGTCGAAAGATCAGCCAAACGCCTGAACTGACCAGCACTCCGATGCCAATAGCGAGAACGATCTCCATCAGCGCATCTCGATGTTGGATTCGTTGGCGAGGGGCGCGCGCGGCGCGCGGTGACTGCGCATGGATTGATGCGCTATTGCGATCAACATCAGCACAGTTGCGCCGACAACCAGCGCGAACACGCCGAGGTCGAACAGCATCGCACTGGCAGCCGGCACACGTCCGATCCAGGGGATATCCACGTATGAGAACGATGAGGTTAAGAACGGTCGGCCGAACAGCAACGCTGCCGCGCCGACACCGGCTGCCGCAAGCAGGCCTGCGCCCATCCAGCGGATCGGCAGAACGCGCAGGTGCGACTCCACCCAGATGGTTCCGCGAGCCATGTACTGCAGGATGAATGCCGCGGCCATCGTCACGCCGGCGACGAACCCGCCACCCGGCAGATCGTGTCCACGAAGAAGCAAATACAGCGCCGTCATGATGATGAGCGGAAACAGCGCTGCCATCATGAGCGCAGGGATTGCCATCGCGCTCTTGACGGTGGCGCCACGCTGCCGCGTCCCGCTTTCATGATCGAAGAGATCTTGCGCGCGCTGTTGCTCGGGCATCGGAATGCTGTCGGCGGCGGGACGAAACCGTCGCAGCAACGCGAAGACGGTGAGGCCGACAATGCCGAGAACGGTAATTTCCCCCAGCGTGTCGAATGCACGGAAATCCACCAGAATGACGTTCACGATATTGGTGCCGCCGCCTTTCGTGTAGGCATTCTCGACGAAGAAGCTGGAGATGCTATCCGGAGGTGGTCTTGTCATGACGGCGTAAGCAAGTGCCGCCATGCCACCGCCCGCGACGGCAGCAACGAAAAGGTCGCGCACACGATACCAACGCAGGGTGCCCGCCGTCGCATCGACGGATTCGCCCTTCTCCTTCTCAAAACGCTTCGGCAACCAGCGTAAGCCGAGAACAAGCAGCACCGTCGTAACGGTTTCGACGACCAATTGGGTCAAGGCCAGGTCAGGCGCAGAGAGCCAGACGAAGCTGATGCAGGTCACGAGGCCGGCGCCACCGACAAGGATGAGCGCTGCAAGACGATGAAATTTGGCTTGATAGGCTGCAGCCAGGGCACAGGAAATGCCGACAGCCCAGATGATCGCGAACACGACATCAAACGTCATCCGCGGGGAATCGTCGTGGCTGATCCCGCGCATGTAAATAGGCGCCAGTCCAGCGACGAGAGCGACGCAAATCAAAATCTGCAGTTGCGGCTGGAGGCGCTGCGTACCCAGCTTGCGCTCCAGCCACCGCGCAAGCCGCCAGGAGAGGGTGATCAGAATGCGTTCAAAAATGCGCTGCCCCTTGATGTTGCGAAGCAGCGGGGGCCCTTCGTTGACACTCAGATAGGAGCGCAACATGAGGTAGATCGCGGCTCCGCCGGCGATGGCTACCAAGCTCATCAGGAGCTCGGGCGTGAACCCGTGCCAAGCAGCCAGATTGTACGCCGGAAGGACGGGGCCGAGTACGGCGTGAAGGGCCGTTGTCAAAAGAGGGGCTATTGTGATGGCTGGAACGATTCCGACGACAAGACACGCCAGCACCAGTAGTCCAGACGGCAAGCGCATCAGGAACGGCGGTTCGTGCGGGACACGCGGTAAACTTGTTGGAGCGGGACCGAAAAACACATCGAGGATGAATCGCAGCGAATACGCAACGGTGAACATGCTCGCAATCGTGACGATATATGGCAATGCCTGATCTATTAAGGAGTTGTCATGGATTTCAATGGTTTCGGCGAAGAACATCTCCTTCGAAAGGAAGCCATTGAGGAGCGGCACGCCCGCCATCGCCGCAGCGGCGACCATCGCCAAGGCCGCCGTAACGGGCATGAAGCGCCGCAGGCCGCTCAGACGCCGGATGTCGCGCGTTCCGGTTTCGTGGTCGATAATCCCGGCCGCCATGAAGAGCGAAGCCTTGAACGTCGCGTGATTCATAATGTGGAAAATGGCGGCGACTTGCCCGAGCGGTGTGTCGAGGCCGGTCAGCAATGTGATCAGCCCGAGGTGGCTTATCGTCGAATAAGCAAGCAGCCCCTTGAGGTCTTGCTGAAACACCGCAAAAAATGCGCCGAGCACGAAGGTGATGAGCCCGGCAGATCCCACCAGCCAGAGCCACTCGTTCGTTCCTCCCATCGCAGGCCAAAGGCGCACCAGCAGAAATACGCCGGCTTTGACCATTGTTGCCGAGTGGAGGTAGGCTGACACGGGCGTTGGAGCAGCCATTGCCTGCGGAAGCCAGAAATGAAACGGGAATTGTGCGCTCTTCGTGAAGGCGCCGGCGAGGATGAGAACGAGAGCTGGCACGTAGAGCGGATGCGATCGAATGACGGCACCCGAGGAGAGGATGCGGTCGAGATCGTAGCTTCCGACGATATGGCCTAGAATCAGAACGCCGGCAAAGAGACAAAGGCCGCCGGCGGACGTGATGGTGAGTGCCATGCGGGCGCCGTCACGCGCCTGAGCGCTCTGGTACCAGTAGCCGATCAGCAAGAAGGAGAAGAGACTGGTCAGTTCCCAGAAAAAGACCAACTGAATGACATTTCCCGAGAGTACGATCCCGAGCATTGCTCCCATGAAGGCCAGCAAAAATGCGAAGAACCGAGGAACAGGATCGCTCGAGGACATGTAGTATCGCGCATACAATACGACCAGAAATCCGATGCCAGTAATTAGCGCGGCGAAGATCCAGGCGAAACCGTCCATGCGCAGACTGAAGTCCAGCCCAAGCTCTGGAACCCAATCGTACCTATATTGCAGGACTTCACCGCTCGTAACATGCGGATACATCGCGATGGTCAGCACCAGGGCCGTCAAGGCGATCAATCCGGCGAAATATGCGGCTCCGTCACGGGCGTTTACACGAAATAGGGCGGCTAAACAGCTTCCCAGAAAAGGAAGTGCAATAAGCGCAAACAGGAGCAATTCCAGAGATGTCACTAGCTCTTCCCGATCGCGATGGCTCTGATCTCCTTACATATCACGAACCAAGGGATGCGAAGACAAGCATATTCGTGGAGTTGGCAGGAATGCTGCTAGCCCGAAAGCTTAAAGCCACGCTTGGCCCATCCTACAACTGCTCCCCCCAGTGCACCACATATACCGTGGTTGTCCAGAAAGGTCCGAGAAGGACAGCCAACTCGACATGCATGGATGGTCGAACGATGCCTCAAATCCCGCTCGGTGGGCACGGAGCATATTTAGCAGCGTCCATAAGGCGAGGGAAGCGTAGGAATGACGCAGGCGCGCGTCTTGTGCCGGGCGATGGGACTATATAAGTCCAATTCATACCGGGACGGGAACTCGTACGTCACGTTACAAGGTCGGGCAATGCGCATTGATCTCCGTATGGAGAATTAGGCTAAACGGCAAATAGGTTCGCGGGATTTGTAGATCTGAGAGAATGATCTGCCACTCCGTCTGAACCTTCCTCGCCGCTAAATGGTGTTATGCCGCATCTAGTAATCGGACCACATTTGCCAAATGTGCGCGTTGAATATGATTTCGTCGCAAACGGATATTGCGTTCGGTCTTCGCGTGCGTATCGCATCAGATCGTCATGGCTGGAAAGCGAGAAAGGGCCATTTGACGGAGGCAGATGGAGGTGATCGTGGCGGGTCAAGAAGAAACGTCTCCTCGGCCCAAGAAGACAGCAAGGCTTG
>JAFKKL010000335.1 GCA_017305595.1 Hyphomicrobiales bacterium
GTTCTGATGAGCGTGGCATTCATTCTATACGCATCCGGTCAGTTCAGCCATCCGGGATCGATCTCGACGCGGAGCTGGATATTCCTGATCCTGTCGGGACTCGGCACCGGCGCGTCGTGGCTGTGTTACTTCCGTGCGCTGAAACTCGGCCCGGCAACGCTGGTTGCGCCGATCGACAAGCTCAGCGTGGTGCTGGTCGCACTGTTCGGCGTGGTATTTCTCGGGGAACGCCCGTCAACGACCGGTTGGCTCGGCATCGCCTTGATCGCCGCCGGCGCCGTCTTGATCGCCGTCAAAAGCTGAATGCGATCACGCCGCGATCAGAAGCGCGACGCCGATCACGATCAGCACGATGCCACTCAACTCGCGCAGCGACAGTGGCTGCTTGAACGAATAATAAGACACCGCCTGCGCAAACAGCACCTCGACCAGCGCCAGCGTGCGGACATTGGCGGCGGCGGTCAGCGCGAAAGCGAGAAACCAGAACTGTGAGGCGAACGCGCCGGTGAAGCCGGCCGCCATCGACGGACGCCACATCTTCAGAATGTCGGCCAGCACTTTTGGCGCGCGCGTGAGCAGATAGACCGTCAGCACCAGCGTCTGCACGAACAGCCCGAACACCAGCGTGTAACTCGCCGCCGTCACGAACGACACATCCGGTACCGCGATGATGGCACCGCGAAAGCCGACCGCCGACAGCGCAAAACACGCCGCCGCGACCAGTCCCTGCACGGTCGGCTTAAGGCTGCCGAAACTTTTGACAAAGCCTTTCGCACCGGGCCGCAGTGCCGTGATGACGACGCCGGCGGTCGCAATCAGGATCGCCACCACCTTCAATCCGGTGAGGTGATCGCTAAGAAACACGAAGCCGAAGATCGCGGTCTGAATCGCTTCGGTCTTGAGATAAGCCGTGGTGACGACGAAGGATTGATCGTTCATCGCCGCCAACATCAAGCCGGTCGCCGCGATCTGCGCCAATGCACCGAGCAACAGCCACGGCCAGAACGACCCGCCCGGCGACGGCAGCGAATCCCCGGTGAAGATCAGAACGATCACCAGAAACAGCACTGAGAACGGGAAGCCGAACAGGAAGCGGATGTTGGTCGCGCCCCAGGTGCCGAGCGGCCCGGTCAGCGAACGCTGCATGGCATTGCGCGCCACCTGCCCGAGCGCGGCGACGATGGTGAACGGAACCCAGAGCGATGCGATGGTGAACATAAGAGATGCGATCAGATCAAACGGAGAGGGTACTTAGACGGCGCGGCAACCTGACCGCTATAGGACATACGGTCAACCTGCCCCGCTTCATGACTGGATTGCATCGCGCCTTACGCTCAACGTCGTCCCCGCGAAGGCGGGGACCCAGACTCCGCAGCGGCGGTGAGACGAAAAGCGCCGATTGCTCGCGCCTGCGATCGCAATCGAGGCTAGGGGTTATGGGTCCCCGCGTGCGCGGGGACGACGAAGAATCTCACTCCACGCCTTCCGCCACCACCATATAATTGACGTCCATATCCGCCGACGTGCTCCAGCGGTCGGCGAACGG
>JAFKKL010000184.1 GCA_017305595.1 Hyphomicrobiales bacterium
CACTTCGTGCGCGCCGAAGTGCTCTACAAGCATCCGAATGGCTTTTACATCGGGCCGAACGTCGAGTGGGTGCCGCAAGGCTACTTTGCCGACAGCGCCAACACGCTGAGCACGGATGCCTATGCGATCTACGGCCTGAAGGCCGGGTTCGATGACGGCGGCAAGTATTCCGGCTATATCGAAGCCAGGAACATCACCAACAAGGCTTATATCGCCTCGGCGTCCGTTATCGACCGGGCGACCGCCACATCACCATTGTTTGAACCGGGAACGGGCAGGGCCGTCTATGCTGGCTTCAAGGTGCGATGGTGAAAGCGATATGACATTCCATCCAAGCCAATCATTCCGACCGACTTCAAGGAGAGTAGTTATGCATCACATTCTGACCAAGCGTGGCCTGCTGGGTGGCGCACTTGCTCTGACCATCGCGCTTGGCACAGGCGCGGCGGCACAGGCACAGGATCAGAGCGCGGCCGTGAAGGCGGGCGATCTGGTGATTTCAAACGCCTGGACCCGCGCGACGCCCGGCGGCGCCAAAGTCGGCGGCGGCTACCTCACTATCGAGAACAAGGGTACGACGGCGGATAAGCTCATCGGCGGCACGACCACCGTGGCCGGCAAGCTCGAGGTCCATCAGATGAGCATGAGCGACGGCGTGATGAAGATGCATCCCGTCGAGGGCGGCCTCACGATCGAGCCGGGCAAGACGGTGAAGCTCGCGCCGGGTGGCTATCACCTGATGATGGTCGATCTCAAGCAGCCATTTAAACAGGGCGAAACGGTGCCGGTGACGTTGCAGTTCGAGAAGGCCGGCAAGGTCGCCGTTTCGTTGAACGTGCAAGGGATCGGCGGTGCCGCGCCGGGCGCCGGCGGCGGCGCGATGATGATGATGAAAAAAGACCCCGATCATTCCCAGCACGGCGCGGGGAAATGACGCGGAGATTTCAACCGAGCGGACTTGCCCTCGCGGGAGCCGTGCTGATTGCATCGGCGTTGATTGGTCCAGCGTCAGCGCATGTCACCGTGCAGCCGGCTGACGCGTCGGCGGACAGCTACGCGCAACTCATCTTCACCGTGCCGCACGGCTGCAACGGCAGCGCCACCAAGGCGCTGCGCGTGAAGTTGCCGGACGGCATCCTCTCGGCGAAGCCGCAGATGAAACCGGGATGGCAGGTCGAGATCAAGACCCGCAAGCTCGATGCCGCAGTGGCGGGGCCGCACGGCAAGACCGTCAGCGACGTTGTCGACGAAGTGGATTGGCGCGGCGGTCCGCTGCCCGACAATCTCTACGATACCTTCGGGCTGGTGGTGCGGTTGCCCGACAAGGCCGGGCAGGTGCTGTATTTCCCGGCGGTGCAGGAGTGCGAGCAGGGCGTCGAGCGCTGGATCGAGATTCCGACGACGGGCCGAAGCGCGGATCAACTGCGCGCGCCGGCGCCGGCGGTTCGGCTCAAAGCCAAGAGCCCTTGAGGCTTTAGCTGTGAGGTCGCTGGCGCGGACGTTGCTGCTGTTGCTGTTGATGACACTGATTCCATCAGCGGCCTTCGCCCACGCCAGCCTGATCGGGAGCGACCCTCCCGATGGCGCGCTTGTCATGCGCGCGCCTGCCGCCGTGACTCTGACCTTCAACGAGCCGGTCTCGCCGCTGACGATCCGCATCGTCGACGCAAGCGGCAGGGCAACGGCGATCACGGATATCCGTCGCGATAGCGCACGGCTCATCCTCACACCGCCATCGATATCGGGAGATGGTGCGCGCGTCGTCAGTTGGCGCGTGATGTCGGCGGACGGACATCCGGTCGGCGGCTCGCTGACGTTCTGGATCGGTCAGCGCGGCGATGCGTCTTCGTTGACGGTGCGTTCGGAGGATACGGTTCTGCGCGGCGCGATCTGGCTCGCGCGCGTCGTCATCTATCTCGGACTGTTCGTCGGCGTCGGCGGCGCGTTCTTCACCGCATGGATTGGACCCCACGACGCCGCCGCGATGCGGAGGGTCGGCGTTGGTGTGAGCGTGGCGGCGCTGGTTGCACTCGCGCTTTCGGTTGGTCTGCAAGGGCTCGATGCACTGGGCCTGCCATTATCGTCATTGAGTAACGGGGATGCGTGGATAATCGGTGTCCGCGGTTCGTTCGGCCACGCTGTGGGTTTTGCCGCGTCGGCGCTGCTGCTCGCGATGCTGTCGTTTCGCCTTTCACCGCCGCTTCGCCGGGCTATGGCGTTGCTTGCGCTGATCGGCACAGGAATCGCGCTCGCTGCCACCGGTCATGCCGCCAGTGCACAACCGCGATATCTGACGATGCCGGCGGTTTTCCTGCACGGCGTCAGCCTCGCTTTCTGGATCGGCGCGTTGCTGCCGCTGGCGTTCGCGATGCAAGGGCCGCGTGAAACGGCGGTCAGCGTATTGACGCGGTTCTCGCGCGCGATTCCGTTTGCCGTTGCAATGTTGTTAGCCAGCGGGCTGCTGCTCGCCACCATTCAACTCGAACGGCTCGATGCGTTATGGACCACGGATTACGGTCGGGTACTGGCGATCAAGCTCGCTCTTGTCGCCGCACTGCTGCTTCTCGCATTGTGGAACAGACTGTGGCTGACGCCGCGCATCGGTAACGGCGGTCGCGCCCGGCGGTTGATGCGCAGGTCGATCTTCGCCGAGCTGGTGCTGGCCGTTGCCATCTTCGGTGCCGTCGGGCTGTGGCGGTTCACGCCGCCGCCGCGCGCGCTCGTGGTGGCGAATGACGACTTCTTCACGCATGTCCATGCCGAGCGGGCGATGGCTGACGTCACGCTGTCGCCGGGTCATGCCGGGCCGATCCGGATCGCCGTCCAGCTTCGGACGCCGGACGAGCGGTTGCTGAACGCCAAGGGCCTCTCGGTGACGCTCTCAAATCCCGAGGCCGGCATCGAGCCCGCGACCGCCGAGGCGCAACCGGCCGGCGAGGGGCAATGGCGCGTGACGATGGCCGCGCCGGTGCCCGGACAATGGACGCTGCGGCTGGATATCCTGATTTCCGACTTCGACAGCCTCAGCGTCGAGGCGCCGGTCCTGATCAAATAAACGTTTCCGCGAGAAGCCTCGATTTCAGCGGTCTTTTTCGCTCCCGATAGCGGAAGTGGCCGAAAATCCGCCGTTTTCGCAGGGCTCCGCTGGTCCTGCCCTTGTGTTTTGCCGGCCGATCCGCTTTCACTGCGCCGGTCCCCATTTCCAACTGATTCCCGAGCGTGCCCATGCGACTGTCGCGGTTCTTTTTGCCGATCCTGAAGGAAAACCCGAAGGAAGCGGAGATCGTCTCGCATCGCCTGATGCTGCGCGCCGGGATGCTGCGACAGGAGGCCGCCGGCATCTATGCCTGGCTGCCGCTGGGCTTCCGGGTGCTGAAGAAGATCGAGCAGATCGTGCGCGAGGAGCAGGACCGCGCCGGCGCCATCGAACTGTTGATGCCGACCTTGCAACTCGCCGACCTGTGGCGCGAGAGCGGGCGCTACGACGCCTACGGCCCCGAGATGCTGCGCATCGCTGATCGTCACAAGCGCGAACTGCTGTATGGGCCGACCAACGAGGAAATGATCACCGAGATCTTCCGCAGCTACGTCAAGTCATACAAGAACCTGCCGCTCAATCTCTATCACATCCAGTGGAAGTTCCGTGACGAGCAGCGCCCGCGCTTCGGCGTGATGCGCGGCCGCGAATTCCTGATGAAGGATGCCTATTCGTTCGATCTCGACGAAGCCGGCGCGCGCAAATCCTACAACAAGATGTTCGTCGCCTATTTACGCACCTTCGCACGGATGGGCTTGCAGGCGATCCCGATGCGCGCCGAGACCGGGCCGATCGGCGGCGATCTCAGCCATGAATTCATCGTGCTGGCGGAGACCGGCGAATCCGGTGTGTTCTGCGACCGCGATGTGTTGAGCCTGCCGGTGCCCGGCGCCGATACCGACTATGACGGCGATCTGACGCCGATCATCAAGCAGTGGACCTCGCTCTACGCCGCGACCGAGGACGTGCATGACGCTACGCGTTTCGAACAGGAAGTGCCGGAAGCGCGCCGCGTCAACACGCGCGGCATCGAGGTCGGCCAGATCTTCTATTTCGGCACCAAGTATTCGGAGTCGATGAAGGCGCTGGTGGCCGGTCCCGATGGTGCCGAGACGCCGATCCATGGCGGCTCCTATGGCGTCGGCGTGTCGCGGCTGGTCGGCGCGATCATCGAGGCGTGTCATGACGACGCGGGCATCAAGTGGCCGGAAGCCGTGGCGCCGTTCCGCGTCGCGCTGCTCAATCTCAAGCAGGGCGCGAGCGAGACCGATGCGGCGTGCGAGCAGCTTTATCGCGATCTCACCGCCAAGGGCGTCGATGTGTTGTACGACGACACCGACCAGCGCCCCGGCGGCAAATTCGCCACCGCCGATCTGATCGGCATTCCGTGGCAGGTGATGATCGGCCCGCGCAGCCTCGCGGAGGGCAAGGTCGAACTCAAGCAGCGCAGCAGCGGCGAACGCGAACTTCTCAGTCTCGCGGATGCCGTGGCGCGCCTGACATCGTGATGGCTTATCCACCGGGCACTGTCGGATATCGAGCCATGACGCGGCCCCAATCCGCCCGAATCGTGTGACATTCGAGCGATGGATGATGCCATGAGCGACCCAGTCCGGACCCGACCATTTGCGCCGTTCGAGTGGATGCTGTCGACGCGCTACCTGCGGGCCCGCCGCAAGGAAGGCTTCATCTCGGTCATCGCTGGCTTCTCGTTTCTCGGCATCATGCTCGGCGTCGCCACGCTGATCATCGTCATGGCGGTGATGAACGGGTTTCGCTCCGAACTGCTCGGCAAGATTCTCGGCCTCAACGGCCACCTGTTGATTCAGCCGCTGGAAAGCCCGCTAACCGACTGGAAGGATGTCGCGGATCGCGTCAACAAGGTCCCCGGTGTTCGCCTTGCCGCGCCGGTGGTGGACGGTCAGGCCTTGGCGTCGTCGCCGTTCAATGCGTCGGGCGTGCTGGTGCGTGGCATCCGGTCGAGCGATCTCGACAACATCACGTCGATCGCCAAGAACATCAAGCAAGGCACGCTGGAAGGCTTTGACGAAGGGCAGGGCGTTGCCATCGGTCGCCGTCTCGCCGATCAGCTCTCGATCCATGCCGGCGACAACATCACGCTGGTTGCGCCGCGCGGCGCGGTGACGCCGATGGGCACGACGCCGCGCATCAAGCCTTACAAGGTCGCGGCGGTGTTCGAGATCGGCATGTCGGAATACGACTCGACGATGGTGTTCATGCCGCTCGCGGAAGCGCAGGCCTATTTCAACCGTGCCAACGACGTCACCGCCATCGAGATCTACACCGTCAATCCCGACCGCATCGAGCAGTATCGCAAGGCGGTGACGGAAGCGGCGGGGCGCCCGATCTATCTGGTGGACTGGCGGCAGCGCAACTCGACGTTCTTCAACGCGCTGCAGGTCGAGCGCAACGTGATGTTCCTGATCCTGACCCTGATCGTGCTGGTGGCGGCGCTCAACATCATCTCCGGCCTGATCATGCTGGTGAAGGACAAGGGCAGCGATATCGCCATCCTGCGCACCATGGGCGCCTCGCAGGGCGCGATCATGCGGGTGTTCCTCATTACGGGCGCGGCGATCGGTGTGGTCGGTACGCTGACCGGCCTCGTCGTTGGGCTGGTGGTCTGCCTCAATATCGAATCGATCCGGCAATTCCTGTCGTGGCTGACCAATACGGAATTGTTCTCGCCGGAATTGTATTTCCTCTCCAAGCTGCCGGCCGAGATCGACGTCGGCGAAACCGTTGCAGTGGTGGTGATGGCGCTGACGCTCTCGTTCCTGGCGACGCTCTATCCATCGTGGCGGGCGGCGCGCCTCGATCCCGTCGAAGCCTTGCGGTACGAGTGATGACAGCCATGGACGACAACGACAAGGAAGTCCCGGTTGTCTATCTGGAGGGCATCTGCCGCCAGTATCAGCAGGGCGAAACCACGCTGACGATTCTCGATGGCGCCGAACTGGCGCTATGGGCCGGACAGTCGGTGGCGCTGGTGGCGCCGTCCGGCTCCGGCAAATCGACGCTGCTGCACATTGCGGGGCTGCTCGAACACCCTGACGATGGCGAGGTGTTTGTCTCCGGGCTTGCGACCTCTGGTCTATCGGATGCAGAGCGCACTCAGATCCGCCGCACCGATGTCGGCTTCGTCTATCAGTCGCACCGGCTGCTGCCGGAATTCACGGCGCTCGAGAACGTGATGATGCCGCAACTGATCCGCGGCCTGAAGCGCAGCGAGGCGGCCAGCCGCTCACGTGAGCTGCTGGGCTATCTGGGGCTCGGGGAGCGTGTCGTGCATCGGCCGTCGGAATTGTCCGGCGGCGAGCAGCAGCGCGTCGCCATCGCGCGGGCGGTCGCCAATGCGCCGCGCGTACTGTTCGCCGACGAGCCGACCGGTAACCTCGATCCGCACACCGCCGACCACGTCTTTCAGGCCTTGATGCAACTGGTGCGGGCCACCCAGGTCGCAATGCTGATCGCGACCCACAATATGGAATTGGCCGACCGCATGGATCGCCGCGTCTCGCTGGAGAACGGCAAGATCGTCGAACTTCGCTAAAGCGCAAAATGCGCGGGACGTTCTCCGCCCGCGCATCCCGTCTAAAATATGATCGGGTGGATTGCGGCGGTGCCGCTCTCAGGAGCGGTGATGATGATGGTGGTGACGGCGGTGGCGATGCCGGCGCGGCTCCGGACCCGGAGCGTAGCTCATGTAGAACGGATTGGCGTCGCAATACCGCCGCAGACCGGACGCGCTGGCCAGGCACTGCTCGTAGGTGTCGAAGCTGCAGTCACCGTGGGCATCGGGAATGTTGTCCCCCTTGATGCAGAAAGCCCGCTCGCCGGCCTGAGCCGGAGCACTTGAGAGAGCCGCAGCAGCGCCCAGGACAAGGGCCGCAAAAAACGCCGATCGCATCTTAGCCTCCGTGTCGGCCGCATCGCGACCGTGATTCGTATTCAGGTTTACCCAAGCCGATATTGCGGCCGCAGGTCAATTCACGTTCGTGACGCGGACGACCATCGGGTTCGATCCTGCCGCTCTGAACCTTGAGCCGCCGTTATCGGCTTGAGTCGTGTCAACCTTCCGTTAACGACCTCTGTCATCCGATCGGACGGCGCTTGACTCTTGTGAACAAACAAAGAACAATGTTCTTCATATGTTCCATAGGAGGCGAATATGCTGAAAGTGTTCGTTGAAGAAGCCGCCGCGCTGATCTCGCTCACGCTCTTTGTTGGAATGATCGGGGTCTGGGCGCAAGTGATTCCCCAACTCTGAAAAGAGACGCTCGGTCCGCTGGGATGCTTCCCACCACGGCGGGCGGCGGATGCAATTGATCTGAACCTGCGGCCGGGCAGGTTCGTCCGGGCGAGTTCGGTGCGACACGGGACTCGGCCTGAGGATGCCGGCGATAAGCCCGGATCGTCCAGGCGAGCCGGGTGGGGAGTATCCGGTTCCAGCTCGGCGGTGCATCTTGACCTCCGGCGCACTCCGCAGTACGAAGCGTCACCTGCGGCCGGCCCGATTTCGGATATCCGGCGCAGCGGTTAATTCCCGAAACGAGAGCCCGCTTGGCGGCTCATCCTCGGAAGAGGGTTGGGCGCAAGAGGGCTGTTCGGATTCCTGACATCTTCACGGCGGACGCGGATCACCAACGATGGCTTTCAGCCCGTTCAAATTCCTGCAAGAGGTGCGTAGCGAGACGGCCAAGGTCATCTGGCCGTCCCGTCGCGAGACCGTGGTGACGACCATCATGGTGTTCGTGATGGTGGCCTTCGCGTCGCTGTTCTTTTTCGTGGCGGATATCATCATCCGCTTTGCTGTTACAACCTTGCTCGGTATCCACTGACGAGCCGCGTGGAATCTTCATCATGAGCATGCGCTGGTACATCGTTCACGCCTATTCGAACTTCGAGAAGAAGGTCTCCGAATCCATTCGCGAGCAGGCCAAGCAGCGCGGGCTTGAGGACCTGTTCGAGCAGGTGCTGGTGCCGACCGAGAAGGTCACCGAGGTTCGTCGTGGCCGCAAGATCGACGCGGAACGTAAATTCTTCCCGGGCTACGTGCTGGTGAAGATGAACCTCACCGACGAGGCGTTCCATCTGATCAAGAACACGCCGAAGGTCACCGGCTTCCTCGGCGCCGAAAACAAGCCGATGCCGATTTCCGAGGCCGAGGCTATGCGCATCCTGCATCAGGTGCAGGAGGGCGTCGAACGGCCGAAGGCGTCGGTGTCGTTCGAGGTCGGCGAGAACGTCCGCGTGGCGGATGGTCCGTTCGCCTCGTTCTCCGGCGTGGTCGAGGAAGTCGACGAGGGCCGTTCGCGGGTCAAGGTGGCGGTGTCGATCTTCGGCCGTGCAACGCCGGTCGAGCTGGAATTCGGTCAGGTCGAGAAGGTCTGATCGCGACGTCATCCTGCGAGGCCCTCGCTTTGCTCGGGCACCTCAGGATGACGATAGAGAGTTCGCGTCATCCTGAGGTGCGAGGGCAACGCCCGAGCCTCGAAGGAGGGGGCGGGGAAACAGCGAAAGTTGTTTCCGCAAGACCCGTGGAAGGGGGCAGGCGATCGCCAGTCGCTTGTCGGACCCGCACCACGGTCCCTGAAGATCCGGATGGTCCGGATCGTGAAAGGAGTGACATATGGCAAAGAAAGTGACCGGATACCTGAAGCTTCAGGTGCCGGCCGGCGCGGCGAATCCTTCGCCCCCGATCGGTCCCGCGCTTGGTCAGCGCGGCCTCAACATCATGGAATTCTGCAAGGCGTTCAACGCGCAGACGCAGAAGGAAGAGAAGAACGTTCCGATTGCGGTGGTGATCACGATCTATGCGGATCGGTCCTTCACCTTCGAGATGAAGACCCCGCCGATGTCCTACTTCCTCAAGCAGGCGGCCAAGGTCCAGTCCGGATCGAAGGCCCCCGGCCGCGACGTCGCCGGCAAGGTGACGAGTGCGCAGGTGCGCGAGATCGCCGAGAAGAAGATGAAGGATCTCAACTGTGATACCGTCGAAGCGGCCATGAAGATGGTCGAGGGCTCCGCCCGTTCGATGGGCCTTCAGGTCGCGGGGTAACGGTCATGGCAATTGGAAAGCGTACCAAGAAGATTCGCGAAGGCATTGACCGCACGAAGCTTTATCCGCTCGCGGATGCGATCAAGCTGATCAAGGAGCGCGCCACCTCGAAGTTCGACGAGACCATTGAAGTCGCGATGAACCTCGGTGTCGATCCGCGTCACGCCGACCAGATGGTCCGTGGCGTCGTCACCCTGCCGAACGGCACTGGCCGCACCCTGCGCGTCGGTGTGTTCGCGCGCGGTGCGAAGGCGGACGAAGCCAAGGCCGCCGGCGCCGATGTCGTCGGCGCCGAAGACCTGGTGGAGATCGTGCAGGGCGGCAAGATCGAATTTGATCGCTGCATCGCCACCCCGGACATGATGCCTCTGGTCGGCCGCCTCGGTAAGGTGCTCGGCCCGCGCGGCATGATGCCGAACCCGAAGATCGGCACGGTGACCATGGACGTTGCCGGCGCGGTCAAGGGCGCCAAGGGCGGTTCGGTCGAGTTCCGCGTCGAGAAGGCCGGCATTGTGCAGGCCGGCGTCGGCAAGGCCTCGTTCTCGGAAGAGAAGCTGGTCGAAAACGTCAAGGCACTGGTCGACGCGGTGTCGAAGGCTAAGCCGGCGGGCTCCAAGGGCACCTACATTCAGCGCGTCGCGGTGTCCTCGACGATGGGCCCCGGCGTCAAGGTCGAGCCGGGCACCACGTTCGCGTAAGCTGCCACGCAGTGCGAAGGATCAAAGGCGGGACAGGGCAACCTGTTCCGCCTTTTGCTTGAGCGGGCCATCTTCAAGCGGGGAGAGAACAATGTCCGGTAAGGTACTGGTTTACTCGCAATTTCCCAAGGCGATGATGGTGCCGCTCGGCGAGCGCTACGATCTGCTCGACAGCAAGGGGCGTGCCGTTGCCGAGATGTTTTCTCCGGAGCAGCTTTCGCAGGTGCGGGTGCTGATTTCGGCCGGCGCGACGCTGCTGCCGGCGCAGGTGATGGATCTTCTGCCGTCGCTCAAGGCGATCGTCTGTTACGGCACCGGCTATGACGGCGTTGACCTCACGGCGGCTGCCGCGCGCGGCATTGCGGTCGGACACAGCCCGGCGGCGAACGCGGCGGCGGTGGCCGATCTCGCCCTGACCCTGATGCTGGCGGTAACGCGGCGACTCATTCCCTCCGACGCCTATGTCCGCAGCGGCGACTGGGCGGCGGCGAAGCCGTCGCCGCAGATGGCGCCGCGTCCCGGCAATCCGGGCCGCCGCGTCGGCGTCTATGGCATGGGCGCGATCGGCCGCAAGATCGCCGCGCGGGCGGCGGCGTTCGAGACCGAGGTGGCCTACTTCAGCCGCTCCCGGCACGACGGACCGTATCGCTACATCGAAAGCCTCGCGGCGCTGGCTGTGTGGTGCGACGTGCTGATCGGGGCGGTGCGCGCCGGC
>JAFKKL010000185.1 GCA_017305595.1 Hyphomicrobiales bacterium
ATGCCCGGATCAAGTCCGGGCATGACGGCTGTTTGTAACCGCAGCTTTTGCTACGCCAATTCCGTCCGGCCGTTCTTGATCACAGTGACGCCGCGCGACTTCACCTTGGCCTCGAACGAAATCACGTTGCCGTCCTTCCACAGGTCCATCGTCACGATCTCGCCCGGATACACCGGCGAAGAGAACCGCACCGCATGGCGGCGGAACGCCGATGGATCGTAATCGGCATAAGTCTGCAACACGCCACGGCAGGTGAGGCCATAGGTACACATGCCGTGCAGGATCGGACGCGGGAAGCCGGCGCGCTTGGCGAACTCCGGATCGCTGTGCAGCGGATTGCGGTCGCCGCACAGACGATAGATCAACGCCTGATCCGGCCGCGTCGTGATGTCGACGGTCTTGTCGGGCGCGCGCTTCGGCACCTCGTGCGCCTCCGGCTGCCCCTGCGCGGGACCGCCAATGCCGCCGTCGCCCCGTGCGAAGCGCGACGCCACCAAGGTCGCCAGCGCCTCACCCTTCTCGTTCTTGAGCACGGTCTGGTGGCGGATCACCAATCCCTTGTCCTTGCCCTTGTCGAACACGCCGAGCACGCTGGAATCAGCGGTGATGTTAGCCGCCACCGGCATCGGCGTATGGAACGTGATGTCGCGCTCGCCATCCACCACCATCAGGCGGTTGAGCTGCATGTCGCCCGGGCCGGAGCCCCACGCCGCGACAGAGGCGAAGGTCGGCACCACCTTGAGCGGACGTTCGGTGAAGCAGGCTTCGTTGACGAAAGCCAGCTCCTTCTCGCCCATCGGATCGGCGCCGAGGCCGATGCCGTAGGCGTAAAGCATCACTTCGCGATCGGTGTAGCTGTATTTCTGGCCGGTGCTCTTGAGCGCCATGAGTTGGTCGTAGCTGAGCGCCATGTGTGTCATTCCTCCAGGATTTTCCGTGCTCCCTCTCCCCGCCTGCGGGGAGAAGGTTGGGGTGAGGGGCTCGTTGTAACGGACGCGCCCCTTCACCCGGCTCACTTCGTTCGCCGACCTCTCCCCGCACGCGGGGAGAGGTAAGTCGTCATACCGGCGTGAAGAACGGCAGCGGCGCGCCGTCGGTGGGCTTGAACACCACCTTGACCTTCTGGCCGATCTTCAGCGCCCCGAGATCGCAATCGACGAAGTTGGTCTGCACCGCCGGGCCTTCCTTCAACTTGACGTAGCCGATGGCGTAAGGACCGGTCGGCGATTTCCGCATCAGGCTGAAGGTATAGATCTCACCCTCGCCGCTGCTCCCTTCCCACACCGTCTTGTCAGAGAAGCAGAACGGGCAGATCGAACGCGGAAAGTAATGTGCCTCGCCGCACGCAGTGCAGCGCTTGATCATGAATTTGCCCTGCTTGGCGGCATCCCAGAACGCTTGCGTTTCCGGATTGCCCTGCGGCGCGGGATACTTCTTCTCTTGGGTTTTCGCTTCGCTCATCACACGCGCTCCAGAACGGCAGTTGAGGCGGCGTGACGCACGCCGAGAAGACCGCCGGTGCCATGCACCAGCGCGAGATCGCAGTTCGGCACCTGCACCTTGGGATGCGCTTCACCCCGCAGCTGCCGCACCGCTTCAAGAATCTTGGTCATGCCGCCGCGGTTGACGGGATGGTTGCTGCACAACCCGCCGCCGTCGGTGTTGAACGGCAGCTTGCCGACGCCGGAAATCAGGTTGCCGTCGGCAACGAACTTGCCGCCCTCGCCCTTTTTGCAAAAGCCGAGGTCCTCGAGCTGCATCAGCACGGTGATGGTGAAGCTGTCGTAGATCGAGGCGTACTTGATATCCTTCGGTGTCACGCCCGCTTCCTCGAATGCGCGCGGGCCGGACCACACGCCGGCGGAATAGGTCAGGTCGAGATCCTTGCCGCCGCGCGGTCCCTTCATCGCTTCGCCATGGCCGATCAAGCGCACCAATGGCTTCTTCAGGCTTTTGGCGATTTCCGGCGTGGTAACGATCAGCGCGCCGCCGCCATCGGTAACAACGCAGCAATCCATGCGGTGCAACGGATCGGAAATCATCGGCGAGTTGACAACGTCCTCGACGGTGACGACATCCTTCAGCATCGCGTGCGGGTTGTATTGCGCGTGATGCGAGGCCGCGACCTTGATCCACGCGAGTTGCTCGCTGGTGGTGCCATAGTCGTGCATATGGCGCATGGCACACATGCCGTATGCATTGTGGGTGGTCGCGCCGTAAGCCGCCTCGAAATCCACCTCTGCACCGGCCGCGCGCGGCGGCATCACGCTGGTGCGTGGCTTCCCGGCCAGCGTCACCAGCGCGATCGAGCATTTGCCGGCGGCGATCGCCTCGGCAGCGTGGCCGATATGGATGATGTAGGAACAGCCGCCGGTCTCGGTGGAATCGATGTGGCGCAGCTTCTTGGTGTTGAAACCGAGATAGTCGACCATCGGCCACGCGCCGCCGGGCGCGTCGCCTGCGCAGAAATAGCCGTCGACGTCGTCGATGGTCAGCCCCGCATCCTCGATCGCACCTTTGGCGACTTCGGCGTGCAATTGCGCGGTGGATTTATCGGGTGCGTGCCGGGTGGGATGCTCAAATATCCCGGCGATGTAGGCTTGGCCCTTGATCGTCAAAAGGTGTCTCCGCTGGCGTTTTGTCCCCAGCGGATTTTTTGGCCCGTCTGCGCAGCCTTGGCAAGCGCGGAAATATTCCGCGCCGTGAGATTGATCGGAACGCCGTCACCCTGAGGTGCGAGCGTAAGCGAGCCTCGAAGGGTGGCTACGAGGGACGTCATCCTTCGAGGGCGATGCAGTTGCATCGCCACCTCAGGATGACGGCGTGAACCTCGCTACTCCGCCGCCATCTGTCGTGTCACCGGCGGCGGATTGACCAGATCCTTGGCCAACTGCTCGTAGCGCGCCTTGGCGTCCTTCACCGCCTTCTCCTTGACCGGCCCGTAACCGCGAATGCGATCCGGCAGCGACAGCAGCTCGACGGCGATATCGATGTTCGCCGGCGACACCAGCCGCAACACCGTTTCGATATCGCGCTCGTAACCGGCGATCAGTTCGCGCTCCATCTTACGGTCCTTGTTGTAGCCGAAGACGTCGAACGGGGTGCCACGCAATCCCTTCATCTTGGCCAGCAACCGGAACAGAGGAAAGATCCGCGCGCTGAACTCGCGCTTCAGCGGTCGCCCTTGCGTATCGAGTTCAGACGACAGGATCGGCGGCGCGAGGTTGAAGCTGATCTTGTAGTCGCCTTCGAACTGCTCGCGGAGCATCTTCTGGAAGCGGCCATCGGTGTAGAGCCGTGCCACTTCGTACTCGTCCTTGTAGGCGAGCAGCTTGGCGTAGTTGATCGCCACCGCGCGCGGCAGTTGTTCGTCAAAGCCGTGCTGCTTGGCAATTGCCTTCACCTGCTCCACCACCTTGCGATAGGCGCTCGCAAGGCCAGCGTTCTGATAATCGGTCAGCAACTGACTGCGATGCGCGATGATCTCGTCGAGCGACATGGCGTCGAGTGATTTCGGGGCGGACGCTTCGTCCTTGCCCTTGATCATCTTGGCGAGCCGCGCCGGATCGGCCGCCGCGAGACGCCCCAGCTGGAACGCCTGGGTGTTCATCTTGATCGAGACGCCGTTGATCTCGATGGCCTGCAACAGCGATTCCGCCGACAACGGCAGCCGCCCCTGCTGATAGGCATAGCCCATCATCATCATGTTGGTGGCGATTGCGTCGCCCAGCAGGCCTTCCGCGATCTTGGTGAAATCCATGAACGCGGAGTCCTTGGTCAGCGCGCCTTGCAGCACACTGTCGACCTTGCGGTTCTGAAAATCGAAATCGCGATTGTGGATGAAGTCAGCAATCGGAATGAGATGGGTGTTGACCACGCCGTGAGTGCGGCCAGAGTCGCACAGCGAAATCGTTTCCTTGGAAATCGCCATCACCTCGTCGGCCGCGATCAGCAAATCGGCCGATCCGGTGACGATCCGCGACGTCTTCACGTCGTCGGTGTTCTGCGACAGCCGCACATGGCTCAGCACCGCGCCGCCCTTCTGCGCAAGGCCGGACATGTCGAGGATCATGCTGGCCTTGCCCTCGATATGCGCGGCCATGCCGAGCAGCGCACCGATGGTCAGAACGCCGGTGCCACCGACGCCGCCCACCGCAATGTTGTAGGGCTTGTCCAGCGTCGGGCGCGACGCCGGCTCTGGCAGATCGCCCATCAGCGCGGTGACATCCATCGCGGCGCGCTTGCGCGGCTTGCCGCCGTCGATGTTGACGAACGACGGGCAGAAGCCTTTGACGCAGGAATAATCCTTGTTACAGCTCGACTGGTTGATGGCGCGCTTGCGGCCAAGTTCGGTCTCCAGCGGCTCCACCGAGATGCAGTTCGACTGCACCGAGCAATCGCCACAGCCTTCGCACACCGCCGGGTTGATCATCACCCGGCGCGCCGGATCTTCCATCAGGCCACGCTTGCGGCGGCGGCGCTTCTCGGCGGCGCAGGTCTGCACGAAGACGATGGCCGAGCAGCCGGGCGTTTCGCGCAAAGTCTTCATCACCGTGTCGAGATCGTCGCGATGCGCCGTCTTGGTACCGGGCGCGATGGTGGACGGCGGATAGGCGTCGGGATTCTCCGACACCAGATAGATGTTGCGTACGCCCTCACTGTGAAGCTGATAGGTGATCTGCTGCGGCGACAGGTCGCCGTCATGACGCTGACCGCCGGTCATTGCGACGGCGTCGTTGTAGAGAATTTTGTAGGTGATATTGGCCTTGGAGGCGACCGCCTGCCGGATCGCAAGGCTGCCCGAATGGAAGTAAGTGCCGTCGCCGAGATTGGCGAAGACGTGCTTCTCGTTGGTGAACGGCGCGATGCCGACCCAGGTGACGCCCTCGCCGCCCATGTGCGTGAACGTCTCGGTGTTGCGATCCATCCACAGCGACATGAAATGACAGCCGATGCCGGCCATCGCGCGGCTGCCTTCCGGCACCTTTGTCGAGGTGTTGTGCGGACAGCCCGAACAGAAATACGGCGTGCGCGCGATCGGCACCGCCGGCTGCACCTGCGAGGCCGAGCGGCCATGGAACCAATCGGCCTTGGCGCGGATCAACGCCGCGATTTCGGGATCGATCTCCATCGCCAGCAGACGATCCGCCAGCGAGGTCGCGACCGATGCCACGCTCAATTCTTCCGCGAACGGCAGGAAGCGCTTGTCGTGATCGTCCATCTTGCCGATGATGCGCGGACGCACATCGTCGCGCCAGTTGAACAGCTCCTGCTTGACCTGGTTCTCGACGATCTCGCGGCGTTCCTCGACGATGAAGATTTCCTGCAAGCCGACCGCGAACTGCCGCACGCCTTCCGGCTCCAGCGGCCACGGCATACCAATCTTGTAGAGCCGCAAGCCGATGCGCGCTGCCACCTGTTCGGTGATGCCGAGTTCACGCAGCGCCTGCCGCACGTCTTCATAGCTCTTGCCGGACGCCATGATGCCGAAGCGCGCGTTCGGCGAATCCATGGTGATGCGGTTGATCTTGTTCGCGCGGGCGAAGGCGATCGCGGCGAAAGCTTTGTAGTCTTGCAGGCGGCGATCCTGCTCGTAACGGTCGTCGGGCCAGCGCAGGTTGAGGCCGCCCGGCGGCATCTCGAAATCGGTCGGAATCACGAACGGCGTCAGTTCGTCGGCGAGATTGATCTCCGCGGTGGTCTCCACCGTTTCGGTGATCACCTTCATGCCGACCCAGCAACCGGAGTAACGCGACATCGCAATGCCGAGCAGACCCATCTGGATCATCTCGTGAATGCTGGACGGATAGAGGTACGGCATCAGCGCCGAGATGAAGGCGTGGTCGGACTGATGCGGCACCGTCGAGGATTTCGCGCCGTGGTCATCGCCGGCAAGGCAGAGCACGCCGCCGTTCTTGGCCGAGCCGGCCGCATTTCCGTGACGGAAGACGTCGCCGCAACGATCGACGCCGGGGCCCTTACCGTACCAGATGCCGACGATGCCATCGTGCTTGGCGCCGGGCGAGAGATTGAGTTGCTGTGAACCCCAGATCGCGGTGGCCGCGAGGTCTTCGTTCACGCCGGGCTGGAATTTGACGTTGTATTGCTCGAGGTGCTTGCGCGCCGCCATCAACTGCTGATCGTAACCACCGAGCGGCGAGCCACGATAACCGGTGACGAAGCCGGCGGTGTTCAAGCCGGCCGCACGGTCACGCCGGATCTGGGCCATCGGCAGCCGAACCAGCGCCTGAATGCCCGTGAGGAAGATATGTCCCGATTCCTGGGTGTACTTCTGATCGAGACTGATCGGACCTTGGTTGATTCCCATTCCGCCCTCTTCTTGCACCCGCACGGGTGTTTCTTATCGACGTGATGACTAACGATTTAGAACCAGTCTACGTCCGTTTTCCACCCCCGTGCACGACAATTCTCCACTCGCGCGCGTGGCGAATAAACATCACAATTTCATGTCCGGAAAACCCGCGATCATTTTGAAAGATGTCGTTTGGCGGACCTTTTCTTCACCGAGATTTCCGTAGGACTGACGATCTTCTCGGCGCACGCTGCCAAATGGCTCTGGCCGATGTTTCCCGCCGTCATAACGCAAGCAGGCCTCTGCGACGGGTCGCGATTCGTAAACGCCGTTTTCCTCCGAAGAGAAAGTGTTCGTTGAAACGGCCATGCGCTATTTGCTGATCTCCCATGCCCGCCGCGTTATGCGGAAAACCACCCCGGCGGAGAATCTTTTGCAGTGCAAAAACGACTCGTTGCGTCCAGCGGTTACGGACCTCGCAAGCGTTGTCGCAAGTTCCTCAGGAACCTCCTCCCCCCTGACGAATTGGTCCAGATAGACAGAAGGAGCGCTATGCCAATGGCCAATGAACGTGACCCGAACGACCCGTTCCGCCCGACGATCGGCAACGAGCCCATTCGCGATGCACGGTCGACCGAAAACAACTTGCAGGCCGATCCCGAGTTGGCCGAAGGACCGGCCAGCGGTACGCGCATCGCACTTTACGCCGTTGCCGCGGCCATCATTCTCGGCGCGGTTTTCTACGGTCTGAACAACAGCGACACGACGACGGTAAGCACCGGCACCAATACGCCGACGGCGCAAACCACAACGCCGCAATCGACGCCGAAGGCCGATCGGAACATGGCCGAACAGAGCAAGCCGCCGGTTGCGCCGGGCGTGCGTGACGTGACGCCGCAGCCGGGCACCACCACCGGTTCAGCGCCAGCACAGCCGCAATCTGCGCCGCCGCCGGCAAGCGATGGCAGCAAGGCCAAGCAGTAGGCTGGTGAAAGAATCGTCGAGCACAGCGGGGTGTGTGAGAGACGTGCCCCGCTACCCGCTATATGACGTTCAATCAGGACCCAAACATCTTGTTCAGTTCACCGGCGGGATAGCCGTCCGCGAACGAATCGAACGATCCGTTGTCGAGAATGTCGCGCGCGCCGCGCATGAACGCGCCCCACGCGGTCCGGGCCATCGCACCACCGATGCTGATGCGGCGCACGCCGAGGTCTGCTGCTTCGGCAACGCTTAGACCGCCGGGCCAGCCGATCAGCAGATTGACCGGCTTCGGATGCACGGCCTTCACCACCGCGGCCACCTGCTCCTTTGTCCGAATGCCCGGCGCATAGAGACAATCCGCGCCCGCGTCGGCGTAAGCGACGATGCGGTCCAGCACCAAATCGAGATCGGGCTGACCGACGAAAAAACTCTCGCAACGTCCGACCAGCATGACGTCCACACCGCTGGCGTCGATCGCCGCGCGCGATGCCGCGATGCGCTCGATCGCCAGCGAGCGGTCGTAAAGCGGCTTCGCCTTGTTGCCGGTGGAATCCTCGATCGACAAGCCGGCAACGCCGGTCGCAAGCGCCCGCCTGACGTTCGCCGCCACGCCTTCCGGCGCGTCGGCAAAACCGCCCTCGAAATCGGCGTTGACCGGCAAATCAACAGCGGCGCAAAGCTGCGTCAGATGCTCGATCACATCATCGCACGTCACCTTGTTGTCGGCGCGCCCGGTCGACCATGCGTAGCCGGCGCTGGTCGAAGCCAATGCCTTGTAACCGATGTGTTGCAACGCGCGGGCACTGCCGACATCCCACGGATTCGGAATCACGAAGCAGCCGCTTTGATGGAGCTGGCGGAACGTTGCGCGCTTTTCTGAAATCGAGACTGACATCACTTGCCTTCCTGTAAGAGTTTCCGCATCACATCATGCAAGGGGACCACCATGCTTCGGCCGCAACCGAACTGTCATTTCATGCCGCCGTCAATGCAGGTCCGCGTCGTAGACGAATTTGGGCATTTCCCATTTGAAGGCGATGGCGAGCACCCGAAAGGTCAGACCGATCGCAAGCGTCACCAGCACGACAAGATCGTGATTGATCTGCAGCCAGACACCGCCGACATAGATGATCCCGACCACCACCGACACGCTGGCGTAAAGCTCGCTGCGAAACAGCAACGGCACGTCGTTGCACAGCACGTCGCGCAGCACGCCGCCGACGCAGCCGGTAATCATGCCCGAGACGATGATGATCAGAAGCGGTACTTGCATCGTCAGCGCCACGTCGCAACCGAGAATGGTGAACACCACCAGCCCGATGGCGTCCAGCACCAGAAACGTCATGCGCAACCGATGCATGAAGCGTGCGACCACGATCGTCGCCAGCGCAGAACCCGCGGTGAGCGCGAGCAGCCAGGGGTGCGCGACCCACAGCAACGGATGATGCCCGAGCAAGACGTCCCGTACCGAGCCGCCGCCGAGCGCGGTGACGCAGCCGAGCAGTGCCACACCCATCCAGTCCATGCTGCGCCGGCCGGCGGCCAGCGCCGCCGTCATGGCCTCCGCCACGAAGCCCACGATCGACAGCACATGAAGCACCGTATCGCTATGCTGCATGACCCCTCACCCGTATCAGCCGCCATGGCATATCGCCCTTGAACCAGGCCTCGGGATGGTAGCCCCGCGCTCCAGTCATGCAAGATCACGCCCCCCGCCATCGACTCGATCCCACATCGAAAGAGCGCTGCCAGCCCTTCTCCCCGCCGCATTTCATTCATTCCACAGTCAGGAACACGCGCCTAGGGTTGCCGTTATCAACTGGATACGCCACCAGAGGAGACACCCATGAAAACAATTTTTGCAGCCGTTCTCGTCGCCGGCACGATGTTCGGCTTCGGCACCGTCAACGCCGCCCCGATTGCCCCAGCCACCCCCACTGTGCAAGGCGACATCATCCAGGTCGCCGGCGGCTGCGGTCCCGGTTTCCATCGCGGCGCCTATGGCCGCTGCCGCGTCAACCGTGGCCGCGTGGTGGTGGTGCCGCCGCGCTACGTGCGCCCCGCCCGCGGCTGCCCGCCCGGCATGTTCTGGCGCCACGGCCGCTGCTGGCGCTAAGCCGGATCGGCCACCTCATAAGCAAAGCCCCGCGCGAGCGGGGCTTTTGTTTGTCGCCACGGCCGACGTTACAATGCCATCAGCGCGATGCGCCATCCGGATATTCCTCCGCTAGCGTCAGGATATCGCGCGAACGTTTCACATCCGGCCAGTCGCGATCGAAATCGGCAATCAGCCGCTTCATCTCCGCGCCACCGACCGCGGTTTCCAGCGAAGCAAGATCATCGAACTGATACATCGCGGAATGGATCGATGGATCGGTCTTGCTCCAGTACCGCCACGCTTTCCTGACGCCGAACGACTTGACCGCATCCGGCAGATGTTCGCGCGCGTACCACGCATCGAACGCCGCGCGCTTGCCTTCGTCGGGCACTACCGAGCGAACAACAAAGACGTGACGCGGCATTCGCCCTCTCCTTACAGCGGCAGGTTGTCGTGCTTCTTCGCCGGAATCTCGACCTTCTTGTCGCGCAGCATAGCGAGTGCGCGGGCGATGCGGCGGCGCGTCGAATGCGGCATGATCACGTCGTCAATATAGCCGCGCTCGGCGGCGACGAACGGCGACAGGAAGCGATCCTCGTATTCCTTGGTGCGTGCCGCGATCTTCTCCGCGTCGCCAATGTCCTGACGGAAGATGATCTCGACCGCGCCTTTGGCGCCCATCACCGCGATCTGCGCCGTCGGCCAGGCGTAGTTCATGTCGGCGCCGATCTCCTTTGAGGCCATCACGTCGAACGCGCCACCATAAGCCTTGCGGGTGATGACGGTGACAAGCGGTACGGTGCATTGCGAGTAGGCGCACAACAGCTTCGCGCCGTGCTTGATCAGCCCGCCGTATTCCTGCGCGGTGCCCGGCAGGAAGCCCGGCACGTCGACGAAGGTGACGATCGGAATGTTGAAGGCGTCGCAGAACCGCACGAAGCGCGCGGCCTTGCGCGAGGCGTCGCTATCGAGCACGCCCGCCAGCACCATCGGCTGATTGGCGACGAAGCCGACCGTGCGCCCGGCGACGCGGCCGAAGCCGGTGACGATGTTCTTGGCGAAGGTCGGCGCCAGTTCGAAGAAATCGCCCTCGTCCACGACCTTCAGGATCAGTTCCTTGATGTCGTAGG
>JAFKKL010000186.1 GCA_017305595.1 Hyphomicrobiales bacterium
CTCCTCACAACATGACCCGATCGTGAGGGAGCATAGTTATGAGGAGCGACCGCGCGCGCTCAATTTATCTAAGTATCTGTGATGACGACATAAAACCCGCCCGCCAGCGTCTCTGACTCCGCATAATCATGGCCAGCGCATAGTTGCGGAAGTCGACCGGATGGCTGGCCAGGAACACCTTCACACCAGAAGGGATCATGCCGAACGAACCGCGCGGATCACCCGCTGCAAGTGCGCCTCGTCGATATCCACGCCGGCGCGCACGACGACCTCGCCAATCGCAATCTCGATCACGGCGTAGGGCACACGCAACACCGCTGCTTCGCAGTTCGGGTGTCGCGTGCGACAATGCCGCTCGGCCCGAGCATCACGACGCCATGCGAACAGCTGTGATGGGTGGATGCCGATCCGACGCGCGATCGCCGAGACGCTCGCACCAGGCTCCAGCGCTTCTGTCACAGCCTGCGCCTTGAACTCGTCCGACCAGCGTCGGCGAAGCTGGCGCGGCGCCCCCTCAAGACGGTCGGCGACCGCTTCAATCATATGGAAGGTTCTAGTTCCAGAACCAGGCGCAGACATAGAACCTCACATCGGCTCACAAACTCAACAGCCGATAGACCATCGATCAACCACTCCGCCAGATGGGGTTCCCTTGCCGCTTACGATGTATGGCCGCGGTAACATCGATCTGCTTCAGGCCAGACTAATCGGCGCAGAATAATCCGAGCTGCATCAAAACTGCGACAGAGCCAATATTGCAGACGATGACTATAGCGCGACAATCTGGATGGGAAGCGCGCGACAATCAGGATAGCGAGTCAGTGTCGCGGCGTGATGATGATTGCCGCGACGACTGTCGCGCGCAAGAGTTTTTTGAACGCTGATTGTCGCGGAGCGTCAATCAGCGACAGTTTTAGGTGTTGCGTGCGATGGCGGTCGTCCTGGACCACGTTTGCGCTCGATGGCGGTCCGTCTGCGGTAGCTCTCGACGTTCATCTCGACGATGGTGGCGTGGTGGACGAGCCGATCAATGGCAGCGAGCGTCATGGCGGGGTCCGGGAAGACCTTGTTCCATTCGCCGAATGGCTGATTGGCGGTGATCAGCATCGAGCGCCGCTCATATCGTGCGCTGATGAGCTCGAACAGCACACTGGTCTCGGCCTGATCCTTGGTGACGTAGGCGAGGTCATCGAGGATGAGCAGATCGAAGCGATCAAGCCGATTAATGGCGGCCTCGAGGCTGAGCTCGCGCCGCGCCACCTGGAGCTTCTGGACGAGATCGGTGGTGCGGGTGAACAGGACGCGCCATCCGTTCTCGATCAGGGCCAAGCCGATGGCTGCCGCCAAGTGGCTCTTTCCGCCGCCAGGCGGACCGAACAGTAGTAAATTGGCGCCTTTGCCGAGCCACCCATCGCCGGCGGCGAGCGCGGTCACCTGCGCCTTGGAGATCATCGGCACGGCCTCGAAGTCGAAGTTGTCGAAGGTCTTTCCGGCAGGCAGCCGCGCCTCAACCAGGTGGCGCTCGATGCGGCGGCGACTGCGTTCGGCGATCTCGTGTTCAGCGATGACAGCGAGGAAACGGGCGGCCGGCCACCCTTCCTTGTCGGACTGCTCGGCAAATTGCGGCCACAACACTTTGATGGCGGGTAGCCGCAGTTCGTTGAGCAACAGATTGAGGCGTGCTGTATCGATGGAGTTGGAGGTGTTCATGCTGCACCTCCGATCTGGCTGACGCCGACGAGACACTCATAGCTGGCAAGCGGAGCAAGCTGCACTATGACCTGCGGCATGCAGGCAGGATCGGGCGCGAAGTGGGCGCGCAGCCGTCCGAGATCGGGCAGTTGGCCGGCGTCCAGGTCGGCGGCGAGCTGACCGGCGAGTTCGGCCTCGCAGCCGCGCTCGTGCGCCAGCGCAAGCAGATCGACCATGAGCCGGCAGGCTTTCTTGTCCGGCAGCCGTTCGCGCAAGCGGTCGAAGGTTCTCCGATAGGCCTCGCGGGGGAACAGCCGATCACGGTAGACGAGATTGAGCAGTGCCATTGGCTTGCGCCGCAAGGAATGGATCACGTGCCGATAATCGACGACCTGGTCGTGCTTGCCGTTGGGATGCGACCGCCCACGCGGTAGAGTGACGAGATGGGTGCCGCCCACGAACACGTCGAGACGATCATCGTAAAGGCGCACCCGTAGTTGGTGGCCGATCAGGCGTGACGGCACGGTGTAGAATACCTTGCGCAAGGTGAAGCCGCCGCTTGACGTCACGCGGACAATCACCTCCTCGTAGTCCGAGCTGCGGCGATCTGGCAATGCCTGCAGGGTGGCGCGCTCGCTGTCGATCCGCTTGGCGTTGCGGGCATTGCGGCGGCTGACGATCTCGTCGATGAAGCCACGATAGGCCGCGAGGTCGTCAAAGTCGGTGCTGCCGCGCAGCAGCAGCGCATCGGCGATCATCCGCTTGAGATGGCCGTGCGAGCTCTCGATCGCCCCGTTCTCGTGGGCAATGCCGCGATTGTTGCGGGAAGGCCGCATGCCATAGTGGGCGCACAGCTCCTCGTATCGCAGCGTCAGATCGTCCCTCGCGTTGCGCTCGAGATTGCAGAAGGCGGCCGACAGGCTGTCGGTGCGATGCTCCCGCGGCGCCCCGCCGAGTGACCACAGGGCATTCTGCAGGCCTTCAGCCAAGGCGACGAAGCTCTCGCCACCGAGCACGACATGGGCGTGCTCAAACCCGGAATAGGCGAGCCGGAAGTGGTAGAGGCGATGATCGAGCGGCGCGCCCGCGATGGTGACCCTGGGCTCGCCCATGTCGGTGAAGTCGGACAGGCCGACTTGGCCGGGCTCGTGAGTCTGGCGGAAGATGACCTCCTGCTCCTCGCCGTGAATCGCCCGCCAGGCGCGGATCCGGCGCTCCAGCGTGCGACGGATTCCGGCCCCGAGCTCAGGGTGGCGGCGTAACATCTCCTCGAAGATCGCGACGGCCCGCACGCCAGGGGCAGCCCTCAACATCGGCGCAACCTCGGTCTCAAACACACTGGCCAGCGGATCCGGCCGGCGACGACTACGGGCGCCCTTCTTCTGCGATGGGAGCCTGCGATCTTTGTCCAAGCGATACGCGGTCGACGTGCTGAACGACGCTTTGGCAGCGGCTACTGGCGGGCTATTGGTCTGACGGTGCTTCATGTAGAGCCTCATTTGGTGATCGGTTACGTGTCGGCCTGGCAAGCGAGTGATTCCTCTTGGCGGAAGAACCACTTGCATAACCAGCCGGCCGCGATCACCAGTCGGCGCGGTCCCTTGTGGATCGCGCCGACGCCGGGCTCGTAACTCCGGTCGGGCTACGCCCTCCCTGCGTTACGAGCCCGGCGAAGCTCTCTCATCCTGATTGACGCTCCACTGTCATCCTGATTGTCGCGCGGCACGATGACGTAATTGCGGTCGGCACTCGCGGCAGAAAGGTCCACTATCTTGAGCCCTCACGCAGGAACGAATCGGAGGGTTACCATGAAGCAGTATGTTGGGCTCGACGTCTCGCAAAAAGAAACCTCGGTGTGCGTTGTCGACGAGGCAGGACAGATTATCTTCGAGGGAAAGGCAAAATCTGATCCGAACGCCTTAACTGAACTGCTGCGCAAACGAGCTCCATATGCGGAGCGCGTCGGCTTCGAGACCGGCGCGATGTCGAGTTGGCTATGGCACGAACTCCGACGGGTGGATCTCCCGGTGGTTTGCATCGACGCGCGGCATGCCCACGCGGCGCTCTCGGTGCGAATGAACAAAAGCGACCAGAATGACGCGCGTGGCCTTGCTGAACTGGTTCGGATTGGCTGGTACCGTGAAGTCAAGGTCAAGAGCGAGGAGAGCCAAAAAATCCGCGCCATTCTCGTTGCCCGATCTCGCCTCGTCAGCATTCGCAGGGACATCGAGAACCAGGTCCGTAGCATGGTCAAGGAATACGGGTTACTGTTTCCGAGAGCCATCTCGCTCCCGTTTAGAAGGAAAATTATCGAGCTGCTGGGCGGAGAGCATCAGCTCAGTGCCGTCATCGAGCCACTACTGGTGGTCCACGAACAGGTTTGTCAGCAGCAAGGAAAGCTTGATAACCAAGTGCGTCAGCTGGCAAAGTCCGACGCAACAACGCTCCGCCTGATGACGGTTCCTGGTGTCGGCGTAGTGACGGCGTTGACATTCCGCCACACCATCGACGACCCATCTCGCTTTCGGTCAGCCTCCACGGTCGGTGCCTATCTGGGCCTCACGCCGCGCCGTCATCAATCCGGCGAGACCGACACGAATGGCAAAATCTCACGATGGGGCGATCGGCTTCTCCGGACTTATCTGTTCGAAGCCGCGACCGTTCTGCTTTATCGAACGAAGAAATGGTGCTCTCTCAAGGCCTGGGGGATGAAACTCGCAAAGCGGATCGGCATGAAGAAGGCGAAGGTCGCCATTGCCCGCAAGATCGCCGTTATTCTTCACTGCATCTGGGTTGACGGCACTTCTTTCGAATGGGGGCAGATGAAAGCCTCCTAATCCCGAGACTCGAAATTCCTGACCCGGTTCGCCGGGCCAGCGATGTCCCGCTGGGACGGTGGTTGAGACGACCTCGTTTATTCGGCTGGCGGCGACTCGTCGCACACCGCTGCAAACGTTGAGGCGTCCGACCCGGACATCATCATGAGGCGCTTAGCGACCTCGGAAAGGACCGTGACCCCAGCGCTGACATCTCAAGGAAGCTTGACAACATCACGCAATTAAAGGGCCGAATAACAAACCGGAAAACAACGTACAGCGGAGTACCGTGCGCGGCTCTACCTTGTCATCGATCTTATCCCCATCCGAAAATCATACCTCAGATAGGACCACTTTGCGTAATTGCGGGCTCAAATTGCGCACCGCCATTGCACTATACGCCAGCAGTGATGCCATCCGCCTTCATGTATGTGATCTCAAAGGCCTTCACTTGGCGATACGATTGCACGCGATTGGCAAGGTTAAACGCATCGTTCATCTCGAATTTTTGGAAAATGTCCAAGCCTCGATCGAGGCTGATTTTCCAGCCGGTATCGCTCACAATGTGACGCGCATGGATCGTATTTGTCCCATCGAACTCCCATAAGAATTTAATCCCGGCCGCTGTGCAGGCGCTCTCGACAGCGACAAGATTTGCCTGTTGCTTCTCCGGGTAAATTTCGTCCGGGCAGGTGATGAGACGTACCGTGACCTCGTCCTCTGGCGCCTTGCGAACGGCGATCATCTCGACGAACTCCATCAGATTTCGCACCTGATGGAACATCCGAATATAGGGGTCTGTGATCACGATGCTGGTCGCGCCCTTGAGCCAGGGCCAGAAAAGCTCGACGTAGGTAATGCCTTTCTGGTTCTCGCTGAAAACCTTGTGTCCCTCCCACAGACCAACGCGGGCGTCCTCCCTCTCTGCCGGTTTCTCGACGACCTGCGGGACAGGTGCGTCAGTACGCCCCTGCACTCCTTCAGGCACGGGCTCGTCATGGATCGGCGCGCGCCTATGGTAATATTGCGGATATTCAGTTTCTTCGAGCGTCTTGACGACCACCTTGCGGCCATCGCGAGCCGTGAACGAGAAATCCGTCTCTGGATAGGTGCTGTCGATCCGAAGAAGCTGGTCCTTAACTCGCTTCCGTCCCTCAACCGCCAGATGCAGGATCTCCTCCACCTCTGCCTCTGTCGCATTGTCAGCCGGGAAAAGCAGCTTCATCATCCCGGAGAACGTCTTGTTCACGCCATCGCGGTCGCGCGTCGAAATATCCGATGAGAGCGTGAACAGGGGCTGGTAGCGATTGGAATAGTCGTCATTGCGCATGTGCCGAAGAATTTCGGCAAGGTAATCGACGACGAAGCCATACCCTGATGCGAACATTTCTCCGCGAATGACGTCGATCTCCCAACCTGGCACATAGGTGTGGAGCCGGTCGATGAATGCCGAGTCGTAATATTTCTCGGGAAGCTCCTCGAATAAATCGGTATGCTTCAGCATGTATGGGACGTTGTGCTTGGTATTTCCGACAAAGACCATCGACGCCTCGGCACCAAGCGTCTCCACTCCTCGCGAGAAGCTCTTGTTGGCCATGTAGTTTTTCATGATGTCGACAAGCGCCTTGTCGACCCGCTTTTGCCTGCCGGCGAACTCATCAAAGGCTACGACGTCCCAATAGCCGACCAATCCGATCTTTCCCGAGCTGTTGTTGACGAACAGCTTCGGCACCGTCACTTCGCCTCCGGAAATCAGGATGCCGTGCGGCGAGAACTCCGAGAAGATATGAGATTTGCCTGTGCCTTTCGGTCCCAACTCGATCAGATTGTAATTTCGCTCGACAAAGGGCACGAGGCGCATCAGTTGCAGAAGCTTGCTGCGGCGACCGAACATCTCGGGATCAAAGCCGACCGTCTGGAACAGCAGGTCGATCCATTCGTCGGTCGTGAATCCCGCGCGCGCGCCGAGAAAAGCCTCATAGTCAAACTTCGATAACTGGATCGGCTTGATGCTCCCCAGAATCCAGGGTTCGACGTTCTTGTCTTCGCTGTGCTCGTACTCGACGTCGGCAATGCACCAGACACCGCTGACCAGCAGCTTCGGATGGGCCTTCACGGTGTCGGAGTCGATGATGACCTTCTTAATGCCCAGGTTGGCGAAGGTCGCCTCATAGGCATCCTTGTCGGTGTTGAGATCGACGCTGATCTTGTCGATCACCTTCCACCGACCCTTTTCCCGGATGTTCGATCGGATCAGCCCGGCCTCGTTGCGATGGACGTAGTGCTTGCGAAGGATTTCCTTGACGGTCTCGATCCCCGATTGGATCGAGCTCTCATCATTGGTGGCGCAGTATTGCCCGAGCAGGAACTCCAACACGTAGGACGGGACAATGGCATTGCCCTTTACCGCCTTGACCAGGTCCTTGCGAACCACGAGGCCCGGGAAGCGTTCGTTGATTTTGTCATCCAGCGCAGTCATCGCTTCCCCCGTCAAAAATCAAAATCACTCGAGAAGCTGCGGCGCAGCGTGTAGCGAGCCGTGCGGTACTCCCTGAAGTGGGACGTATCGCCATGCCGCTCTTCCAGCTTCAGGATCACCTCCTGGCCGTTAAATTCGTCAGCCCGGCGGAGGAGGAGGAACCGGACCGGGACTTCGCGCTCGCGCGCATTTTCGGACCGGAAGTCGAATACAAGCTCGTGGCTGTCCGAGATCAATTCACCCGACTGGGCACAAATTCCCGCTCTGAGCGTGCGCGCCTGGGTTTTCTCCGAGACGGCCTCCACCTGGTAGAAGCGAACCGAGATCTGGCTCGACGTGATCAAGTGATTGGAGCTTCCGATGATCTCCACCTCAACCGCGGTCGTGTCGCTCTGCCGCTTCTTGTTGATCTTGACGACGGGAACGACAACCTCCTGAAGGGTTGCGCCGCCATGCACGAACCGGCTCCCCGACCCCTGCCGGCGAAGCCGGGTGATGGACTTGGGGATGAGCAATTCCACCGAGCCTTCGAGACCGGCCTGCCCCGGCGTAAAGCGTCGCAGACCGTGATTGCCCTTCAGACCATGCCCGAGGACGAAACGCCGATCGCGGAAAAGGATGATGTCACCTTCGGCCTGCGCCGAGGAGAAGTCGCTCTCTTCGATCGGGCGGTGTTGGTAGATGAAGCCGTGATCGGACGTCACGATCATGTTGTTAGCGTTCGCGCCATTGAGCTTTTTGACAACCCGCACAATCTCCTCGATCGTGTCTTCGGCCGCCTCGAAAACGCGCTCCTCTGAATCCCGTTTGTCGCCGATTGCATCGATTAAATTGTGATAGACGTAAACGACGTCATGATCGCGGACGAGCGCTCGTGCCTCGTCTTTGTCGAGCGCCATGAGGTCCTCGGCCTTCAAGGCCGTCGTTCTGTCGCCCGTCCGTCCTGTCGCCAGTATTTTCTTGCGGTTCGCGATGCCCTGCGAACTCTGACCATTCACCAACACGGTGCCGCTGTCGTTGTCCGCAATCTGCAACTCGCCATTGGGCAGAAGCGCCGCCATCCCGAGTTGGGTGAAGCTCGGCAGGCCGCCGAATATCGGCTCGATGCCAGCCTCGTAGCGGTCCAAGCTGAGGATGCGTCCCCGCAGTTCCTCCGCAACTTCATAGCGAAGCGCATCGGAGATGATGACGCACACCTTCTGATCGCGTCGGCGAAATTCGCCCACATGCTCTCTGTAGAAACTGCGCTGTGCGGGGATCGGGGGCGCTGACCAGGTTTCGGCGGCGTCGATATGCGTCTGCCAAGCCTCATTCAGGCGCAGCAGGTAGCTGTTTACGTAGTGGTTCTCGACCTGCTCGAACAGCTCCTGCATCAGCGTTGCCTGGCCGGACTTCTGCATGCGCCAGATGAATTTCCGATAGAGTTGATCGATCCTGAACCAGCTCTTCGCATAGCGCTCCACGCCCTCCGCGAGGCTCGTCATACCGAGCGTGACCTGCGCCATTGCTTGCTGGAACTCGGCGGCGAAGCCGATCGCTTCATAGAGGTCGCGATAGGCAGCATACCAATGGCTCTGCCGACGCTGACGGATCCAGTTCAGGACCTCTCCCTGCGCCACAGTCTGGCTGCCAACCTCATGGACCAGTGCGCGGATGATCGCTCGGTCGACCTCCTCGAAGTAGTCCACTTCGATCAACGTGCGGAAATCGCGCTTGGCGAGATCCTGGGCCACGCCCAGCGCCCCGGCATATTCGGCCGAGAGCGTTGCGAAGGCTTCCTCCGCATTCCGGTTGTTCTTCCAGCGACGGAAGAACACGAGAGCCTCGGGCGCCAGAATCGCTTCGCCACCGACCGTGCTCTGGTAGCAAGATTTGAACAGCGTGATCGCGAAATCGCCGACGCTTGCCTTTCCAGTACGGTAGCCGAAGAGCCGCTCCATCTGATCCCAGAGGAAACCGCTCAAGCCGACACGGTCGATCAATCGCAGGCTGTCATCCTTGCCGGCCGCCAACTCTTCCAACAACGCCTCGACGACCGTATCGAAGTCGCCGTCGGCCCCGGCGCACACGCTGAGCATCCTCAGACGCAGCTTCTCCTTGGTGTCGTCTCCGCGAACGGCAGCTTTGAGCTTCTCCAGCCGGCGCCCAGAGCGAAAGAATTCCTGATGCTCCCGAACCACGTCCTCGAAGCTGATCGGCAATCCCAGGTCCGCCAGCCAGATCGCGACCTGATCGCTCTTGAATACCCCGTGCGCCAACTCGATGTCGAGCAGCCAGTTGTCGATGTCGGCCGGACGCGGTCCGCCCCGATAGAGCAAAAAGCGCCGCTTCGGCTCCTCACGCAGGATGCGATGCTTCACCGCGAACTCGGTGTTCGCCACCTCGATCTTCTCGACGCCATCGAGCGTCAACGCCTCGAACGCCTGCCGGAATTCGCGTGCCGAATCGTACCAGAAGACGATCCGGTGTTTGTCGAACTGGGCTTCTAGGCCCTTGGCGATCCGGTCCTGCATTCTCAGTCGTCCGAATCGTTGAGACCCTTGACGGGCTTCAGAGCAGCGCCAAACTTCGGGTAGTTGGCCTTCACCCCATCATCTAGGTCGATTTCGATCTTTTGGGTCGCCAGCGGGAACAAAACGTCACGCTCCCAGGCATCGATCTCCTCGATCTGCCGGGCTGTCGCTTCGATCTCCTTCAAGGCCTTGGTCTTCTGCGCGGGCGAAGCGTCCCCGCTGATGCTGAGCGCTTCCTGCGCTCGGCGATACGCCTCGAGCTTGGACCGGAACTCGCGAAGATAGTCATTCAGCACCACACTCACCGTGTCGGGACGGTAGCGGTGCATGTAAATCAGCGCGTTGAAGGTACCCTTCGGGCTGGAGAAGAGCCAGTAGATGGGCCGCTTCTTGTAACGCTTCACATGATCGTTGAAGAAGTCGCGGGTGAAGTATCTACGGATGTCCTTACCCAGCGCCCCTTCGACGAAGGCGAGGTTCTCCTGAAAATGCTCCTCGCCGAAAGTGACTCGCAGGAAGCGGCGGAACCGCGCAGCGATGTCGTCGGCGAACCACTCGCCATCGAGCACGGGGATCACATTGTCCGCATCCGGCTCGAAGGTCGGGCTTGGCACCTTAGCGCGATAATCCACCAATCCCTCACCCCGGTTCGCGAGGATCAGACCGGGCACATCGAGACTATAGCGGCCAAACATGCAGCCTACCGCATAATGCAGGAATTCGGCCATGCTTTCGAAAAGCAGCCGCGCCTCACCCTCCGCTTCCGTGCCCTTCACGCCGTAGGCATAGGCTGGGTTGCAGATGAGGGTGATGTCCTCGATCGGCACCTCGGGGGTAAGCTCGTCTTGCAGGCCATAGGCATCGATGAAGATGCGGTTGTTCTCTTCCTCCAGCCGCCGCATCTCGTCGACCATGCTCCGCCAATGGGCGCGCACGCGGCGATAGGTGGCCTCAAGCGTCTCAGCCCGGTAGTCGGGCGAAAGCAGCAGCAGCGTTGCAAAATCCCAAGAGCGCTCCGA
>JAFKKL010000336.1 GCA_017305595.1 Hyphomicrobiales bacterium
GTGCTGATCCTCGACAGCCGCAGCCTGTATGGCCGCGGCGACGTCATGCGGTTCGAGCTATCGCCCCCCGCGAACGAGAAGCCCGGCCTGATGGAGCGCGCGATGATCGCGGTCCGCACCTGGCTCAATCGCGGCGATCTTCCGCTTTATCGCGAGTTGGGACCGGAGAACGGCAAGGGCTACGAAGAAGTCGCGGAGTCGCTCAAGGGCGACAAGTCCAGCATGGTGCGCATCAACGACCGTGGCGAGATCATCGTTTCGGTCGCGGTGCCGGTACAACGTTTCCGTGCCATCCACGGCGCGCTGATGCTGTCGACGCAGGGCGACGATATCGACCAGATGGTGACGGCGGAACGACTGGCGATCCTGAAGGTGTTCGGCGTCGCCATGATGGTGATGATCGTGCTGTCGCTGTTGCTCGCCAGCACCATTGCAGGCCCAGTGCGCCGGCTTGCGGCCAGCGCGGAGCGCGTGCGTCATCGCATCAAGACCCGTGTGGAGATTCCCGACTTCACCCGCCGCCGCGACGAGATCGGCCATCTGTCCGGCGCGCTGCGCGACATGACGGAAGCGCTCTACAACCGCATCGAGGCGATCGAGATGTTCGCCGCCGACGTCGCGCATGAATTGAAGAATCCGCTGACGTCGCTGCGTTCGGCGGTGGAAACATTACCGCTCGCCAAGACCGACACCAGCCGCGCCCGTCTGCTCGAAGTGATCGAACACGACGTGCGCCGGCTCGATCGTCTGATCTCCGACATTTCCGATGCGAGCCGGCTCGATGCCGAGCTGCAACGTCAGGACGTGGCACCTGTGGAGTTGCGGCGCTTGCTCACCACGCTCACATCGGTCGCCAACGAGACGCGGCTTGGCCACGACATCGGCGTCGAGACCCGGTTCGAGGGGGGGCCCTCTGATACCTTCTCCGTTCCCGGGCACGACTCGCGGCTCGGACAGGTGATCTCCAATCTGGTGGTGAACGCGCAATCATTCTCGCAGCCCGGCAGCAAGGTTCACGTCACCTGTCGCCGCGTCAAATCCGAAATCGAAATCGTTGTCGACGACAATGGCCCCGGCATTCGCGATGATGCGCTCGAACGTATCTTCGAGCGCTTTTATACCGACCGGCCGCATCAGGGCTTCGGCCAGAACTCCGGGCTCGGCCTTTCGATCTCGAAACAGATCATCGAAGCCCATCGCGGCCGCGTTTGGGCCGAAAACCGCAAGGGTCCCGTCGACGAGGATGACCAGCCTACAGTTGCCGGCGCCCGCTTCGTCGTGCGGTTACCGACGGCATGACGGCGCCACCTGCCGATCCTCGTGAAAACCCGGCGGACGCTCCAAGCGTCCACGCATCCGCTGTTCTAATCGGGCAGGAGGCCGTCCTGCTCCGCGGCCCTTCGGGCTCTGGTAAAAGCCGGCTCGCCTTCGAATTGATTTTGGCCGGGCGCAGCAATCAGATTCCCAGGGCCGTTCTGGTTGGCGACGACCGGATTTATCTTGAGGCCCGGCAGGGCCGGCTGTGGGCGCGCCA
>JAFKKL010000337.1 GCA_017305595.1 Hyphomicrobiales bacterium
AGCCGGTGACGAAGATCCACTGCGGGGCCTGGGTCTTGATCTGCGACAACGTCGCGGAATGATCCAACGTGCCGATGGCGTACTTCTCGAAGTAGACGACCTCGAAGCCGTTGGCCTTCGCCGACTTCTCCATCTCCTGCGCGATCGCCAGCGGGAACAGATCGTTGCGCGCGAGAATCGCGACCTTCTTCACGTTCGGCGCCTTCGCCTTGACGATCTTCGTCAGCGGCGTCGTCAGCGTGTCATTGGGCGTGAAGGTGCCGAACAGATATTTGTAGCCCTGGTCGTAAACCTGGGCCGAGGACGCGGTGGAGGCGATGGTCGGCATCTTGTAGCGTTCGGAGACGCTGCTGGCGGCCTTGGCGGCGCCGGAGCCGAACGGGCTGAACATGAAGTTCACGCCACCCTGGCTGATCATCTGCTCCGTCGTCTGCACAGCGCGCGGCGTGTTGGACTGATAATCCGAATAGACGATCTCAACCTTGTATTTCTTGCCGCCGACCGCAATGCCACCGGCCTTGTTGACCTGCTCGGCCCACAAATCATAGCCCTGCTGCTGCTTGATCGCCTCGGGTGCGAGCGGCCCCGTCAGCGGCAATGGCGCACCGAACTTGATGACGTCCTGCGCCAGTGCGGCGGACGCGGACAATGCCAAGCCCGCCGCCACAAGAAGCGAACTCGGCAGACGCGCATAGCGGAGCAGAAAACGAGCCATCATCAATATCCTCCATTTGTCGGGCGCATTGCTTTGCCCGGAGGATGGCAAATTCAAATTTCGAATAAAAGCATTGAAATTCGAAGCGATCGGTCTGAAAATTAGAACGTTGTGCGGCGCAACGATCACTTTTTGATCTTACCTAAAAATACCGTCAAAGGACTGAAACGCATGATTGAATCGACGTCGATCCGGTATTTCCGGGAGGTCACCGAACGCGGCTCGATCAAGCAAGCGGCTGAATCGCTTCGCATTGCGCCAAGCGCCATCAGCCGGCAGATTCAGGGGCTCGAGGACGAATTGTCGGCAAAGCTGTTCGAGCGTGGCGCCCGCGGCATGAGCCTGACCGACGCCGGAAACCTGCTTTATCGCTACGCGATCGAGAACCAGACCCGGCTCGAGCGTATCCGCAACCAGGTCGAGGAATTCGATTCGCTGCAGCGCGGCCACGTCAAGATTGCGACCGTCGAGGGTTTGCTCGCCAGTTTCCTGTCGGACTTCATCGCCAACCTGGACCGCGATCATCCCGGCATCTCGACATCCGTCACGGCAGTTGGCTCGCGCGCGGTTGCCGACATGATCAGCCGGCACGAGGTCGATCTCGGATTCGTCTTTGGCCGCGCACCGCGCCGCGACCTGATCGAGCTTGCGCACATGCGGCAATCGCTCTGCGTGATGGTCGCGCCGGATCACAGCCTCGCTGGCAAACGATCCTGCACGATCAAGGATTGCGCCGGGCTGCGGGTCGTGCTGCCGAACCCGTCGTTCGGCATCCGGCAGGAGATCGATCGGGCCTGCGCGCAAGCGAACGTCCATCGCGCGCGCTGCCGTCGCTCAAACCGGGCTCGCGACATTCCTGCCGCGCGAAGCCGCAATGCCGGAACTGATGGCTGGCACATTGGTCGCCGTTCCGCTTCGCGACAAACGACTCGAGGCGACGCAGGTCACCCTCGTTCAACTGGCCTCGCGCAGCGTCTCGCCCACGGCTGCATACATCGCTCAACGGTTCGTTGCGTGCATGAAGGATCGTAGCGACTGACGCGCGATGAAGTTATTCTCCCTTCCACACCGGCTTGCGCTTGGTGAGAAACGCGTCCATGCCCTCGCGAAAATCAGCGCTCATATAGGCCTTGAGGATCAAGTCTTCCCCCTCATCACGCGAGAGGTTCGGCCGCAATCGCCGCACCGCCTCCTTGGTGACTTCCAGCGTCAGCGGCGCGTGCCCTGCCAGCAGTTGCGCCAGTTCGTCGGCGCGGCGCTGCAATGCATCGACATCCGCCACCACTTCATTGAGCAGGCCGAGCGCCAGCGCTTCCGGCGCTTCAATCAGCCGCGCCGTGAAAATGATATCCTTGGTGCGCGCGGAGCCGAGAAGCGCCACCAAGCGACTGATATTCGACATCGAGAGGCAATTGCCGAGCGTGCGCGCGATGGGGAAACCGATGCGCACGGATGCAGTGCCGATCCGCATGTCGCAGCATGCCGCGAGACCGGCGCCGCCACCGGTACAGGCGCCGGCGATGGCGGCAATGGTCGGCACCCGGCAGGATTCCAGCGCACCGAACACCCGGTCAATCCGCGCTTCGTAGTCCAGGGAATCTTGCGGCGATTTGAAGGCGCGAAATTGCGAGATGTCGGTGCCGGAGGCGAACGCCTTAT
>JAFKKL010000187.1 GCA_017305595.1 Hyphomicrobiales bacterium
GCGGCGGCAGCAGCATCTCCGAACCATCAGGTCGCTTGAAGATCGGCAAGGTCGGAATGCTGCCGACATCGTCGGCGACCAAGCCCGCTCCAGTAAAGATCGCTTCGACGCCGGGCATCGTTCGCGCGGCCGCGCTGTCCACTGATAGGATGCGGGCATGGGCGTGCGGCGACCGCAGCAGCACCAGCCACAACGCGCCGTCCGCCGGCTTGTCGTCAAGATATTTGCCGTGTCCCGTCAGCAGCCGCTGATCTTCCAGCCGCTTGACGGGCTGACCGGCGCCGAAGCGCATATTGGCTGGCAGAATGTTCATGCGAGAAGAACCTTCGATCGATAGAGGGCGCGAAACGCGCGAATGGATTCGAGAGAGCGAACCGGCCTCGATATGCTGTCGGTTCGCAGCAACAGTTATGCGATGTCGGACAGCACGGCTTCGATGACCTTGCGTTCGTCAGCGTTCAGCGGCGATTGCGGCGGGATGGGATCGCCGACGTCGTAACCTTGAATGCTCAAGCCGGCCTTGATGCAGGCGGCGAGATTGTATTTCGCGAACGCCTCATTCAACCGCCACATCCGACGCTGCAACACCAGCGCTTCGTCCCAGCGCCCGGCCTTGCAGAGGTCGTACAGTTTGACGCTATCGCGCGGCGCGACGCAGGCCGGCCCCGCCATCCAGCCACGCCCGCCGATCAGCATCACCGCCGCCGGAATGTGCGCCGACGCGGCGAACACATGAATCTTGTCGCCGCAGCGATTCATGATCGACAACAAACGGCCGGTGTTGGTGGAGGCGTCCTTGATCCCGACGATGCGCGGATGCTCGGCCAGACGCGCGATGACGTCGAGCGTCAGATCAGAGCGCTGGAAGTTTGGATTGGTGTAGATCACCACCGGAATATCGACCGCGTCGGCTATGGCGCGGAAATAGGCTTCGACCTGCGCATCTTTGAGCGGAAAGTACGCTTCGAGAATGGCGAGGATGCCATCGGCGCCCATCTGCTGATAAGCCTGCGCCTGCGCCACGGCATCGGCGATCGCGGTTGATGCGACACCAACGATCACCGGCACCCGGCGCTGCGCTGCCTCGATGGTGGTCCGCGCGACGATGGCGCGCTGCTTGCCGTCGAGATAGGCGAACTCGCCGGTCGAGCCGAGCGGCGTCAGCCCGTGGACGCCGGCCTTGATCAGGTCGTCAGAGAGCCGCCCGAGTACGTCGGTGCGGATGCTGCCCGACGCATCGATGGGCGACACGAGATAGGGGAAAACGCCGTGAAAATCGGAATGCGGATTGGTCATGATGAGGGTTTTTGCGGGGAACACACGCCCTTCGTCAAGCACCGCGGCGGAATGGGTGGTTCCCACCGCTATCCCTTGATCGCCGCGAAACCCGCTTCGAGCCCGGCGATCAGATCGGCCTCGGCTTCCATGCCCACCGACAACCGCAGCAGGCTGTCGCTGATGCCGGCGACGCGCCGCGCCTCCGCGCCCATCTTCACGTGGGTCATGGTGGCGGGATGCGCGATCAGGCTTTCGACGCCGCCGAGCGATTCCGCCAGCGTGAACACCTCGATGGCCTCGACGAAAGCTCGCACCGCATCGGTGCCGCCCGTCAGTTCGAAGCTCAGCATCGCGCCGAACCCGGCCTGCTGTGTTTTCGCCAGTTCATGTCCGGGATGCGACGGCAGACCGGGATAATACACCGCGCGCACCAACGGATGCTTGTCGAGGAACGCGGCGATGGCGCCCGCATTGGCCTGCTGCCGCTCGACACGCGCGAACAGCGTCCGCACGCCGCGCAACGTCAGATAGGAATCGAACGGCGCGCCGGTGACACCGACGATGTTGACCCATTCCGCCAGCGCCTCGACGTCCTCCTTAGCGGCGGCGATCACCGCGCCGCCGACCACGTCGGAATGGCCGTTGATGAACTTGGTGGTGGAGTGAACGACATAATCGGCACCGAACGCGATCGGCCGTTGCAGCGCCGGCGACAGGAAGGTGTTGTCCACCACCACCTTGGCGCCGACCGCCCTCGCCTGTGCCACGATGGCCTTGATGTCGGTCACCCGCATCAGCGGGTTGCTCGGCGTCTCGATCAGGATCAGCGCCGGACGGCGCGCCATCGCCGCCGCCAATGCCGCCGGGTCTCCAAGATCGACCAGCGCCAGCTCGATCTGCCCGCACTGCTGGCGGGTCCCGAGCAGCCGATGGGTGCCGCCATAGCAATCGTGCGGCGCGATCACCAAGCCACCGCGCGGCGCGCGCGCCAGCACCACGTCGATCGCGGCCATGCCGGAACACACCACCACGGCCCCCGCCCCGCCCTCGAGCTTGGCGATGGTGTCCGCCAAAAGGTCGCGGCTTGGATTGGCGGTGCGCGTGTAATCGTAAGGGCCGGCCTTCTCATAGGCCGGGAACGCGAAGGTGCTCGACAGGTAGATCGGCGGCGTCACCGAACGGAAGGCGGGATCGGTCGCAATTCCGTTGGCGACGGCCACGGTGTGGGGATCCCTGGGTTTCGGCATCGTCTTTCGGTCCTGATTGTATCGTCACGAACTGCAGGCGGCCGATCCATAGGCCCGGCCCGGGCTGTTCGCGCGGCCTGTGTAGAGGCTTTCGATGACAAAAGAAACCGGGGCGGCAGGGCATCGCAGCCCGGTCGCCCGCCTATTCCTGGAAATTGACCCAGTTCCGGTGTGCCGCTCAGTCGTTGAAGTGGCGGCCTTCCCTGACCTCGGCAACGTAACCGGCGCGGATGGCGAAATCGCCGAAATGCTCCTTGGGCCGCCGGTCCTTGGCATAGTGGCCCAGCACCTTCTCCAGAGCCTCAAGGATGGCCGGCTCGCCGACGTTCTCGAGATACATCTTGTTCAGCCGCTGGCCGTGAAAACCACCACCAAAATAGAGGTTGTACTTGCCCGGCGCGCGGCCGGTCAGCGCGATCTCGGCGATGTAAGGCCGTGCACAGCCGTTCGGACAACCGGTCATGCGGATGGTGATCGGCTCGTCGCCCAGGCCGTGCGCGTCGAGGATCGGCTCGATCTTCGACAACAGCGTCGGCAGATAACGTTCGCTTTCGGCCATGGCGAGGCCGCAGGTCGGCAACGCCACGCAAGCCATCGAGTTGAGCCGCAACGCGCTGCCGACATTCAAGCCGGCGAGACCGTACTCATCGAGCAGCTTGGCGATGGTAAGCCGATCTTCCGGCGCGATCTCGGCGATGGTCAGGCTCTGGTTCGGGGTCACGCGGAACGTACCATTGTGAACTTGCGCGATGGCACGCAAGCCATCCATCAACCGTAAGTCCGGCGTGTTGATGACGCGGCCGTTCTCGATAAACATCGTATAGTGATGGCGGCCGTCATCGCCCTGCACCCAACCCAGCACATCGCCATTCGAGGTGAATTCGAACGGCTTGGCGGCGGCGAGCGGCTGGCCCAGCCGTCGCTCGATCTCGGCCTTGATCCAGTCCAGTCCCTTGTCGTCGATGGTGTATTTGAAGCGAGCATGAAGCCGGTTGACCCGGTCGCCATAGTCGCGCTGCACCGACATCACCGCGTCGATGGTCGGGATCAACTGATCGACCGGAATGAAACCGATCACATCGGCCAACCGCGGATAGGTTTCCGGCGCCTGATCGGTGCGGCCCATGCCGCCGCCGATGGCGACGTTGAAGCCTTTCAGCTTGCCGCGCGACACGATGGCGATGAAACCCAGATCCTGAGCGTAGACATCGATATCGTTGCTCGGCGGCACGACGAAACCGATCTTGAATTTCCGCGGCATGTAGGTGCGCCCATAGAACGGCTCCTCGGGCTCTTTCACCTCGCCGGCTTCCTGCTGATACCAGATTTCGTCATAGGCGCCGGTCTTCGGGATCGCGTGATCGCTGGCCTGCTTGGCCAGCGCATAGACCTCGGCGTGAATCGCCGACAGATGCGGGTTGATCGACGCCATCACGCCACGGGTATCGTCGCCGCACGCTGCACGCGTATCCAGCAGCACATCGCGCAAGCCCTGCATCAAAGCGCGCAGATCGGTCTTCAGAACGTGATGGAATTGAAAGGTCTGCCGCGTCGTCAGCCGCAGCGTGTCGCCGGCATAATCGCGCGCCAGCGCATCGAGCTTGAGCCATTGGCTCGCGCTCAGCACCCCGCCCGGCAAACGCACCCGCGCCATGAAGCTGAACGCCGCTTCCAGCTTCTGACGGCGGCGTTCGTCGCGAATGTCGCGATCGTCCTGCTGATAGATGCCGTGAAACTTCATCAGCTTGGTATCGCTAGCGGTGACCGCGCCGGTGATCGGATCGAACAGACTTTCGTTGATGGTGCCGCGCAGTTGCCGGCTGTTGGCCTTCAACGTCTCGTCCGGGCCGAGCTTGTCCAATGGCTGCGAGAGGTCGCGGCTGCGATCCAGCGTCGGTGCACTCGTCATGTCAAAACCTCAGTAAACGTCGCGCTGGTAGCGATGATCGCGCTGCAATGCCGCGAGATAATCGGCGGCGGCAACGGCGTCGCGGCCGCTTTCCTGCACGATGATATCGAGCAACGTCGCGTGCACATCCGGCGCGAGATGCGCGGCATCGCCGCAGACATAGATGTGCGCGCCCTCTTCAAGCCACGCATAGACATCGCGACTGTTCTGGCGCAGGCGATCCTGCACATAGGCTTTCGGCGTCCGGTCGCGCGAGAACGCGACATCCATTCGGGTCAGCACCTTGTCCTTCAGCAGGCTCTGCCATTCGGCCTGATAGAGGAAATCGCTGCGGAAATTGCGCTCGCCGAACACCAGCCACGAGCGTCCCGATGCGCCGCGCGCCTCGCGCTCCTGCATGAAGGCGCGGTATGGCGCGACGCCAGTGCCGGCACCGATCATGAGAATCGCAGCATCGTCATCGGGCAATCGGAAATGCGGGTTGCTCTGGATGTAGACCGGAACGACCGCATCCGGCGCGGCGTGCTCCGCCAGATAACTGGAGGCAACACCGGCGCGCGGTTGCCCGTCGAGATCGTAGCGCACCGTACCAACGGTAAGATGCGCTTCGTCCGGAGCGGCGGCGAGACTCGACGAGATCGAATAAAGGCGCGGCTGCAACGGCCGCAGCCCGCGCAGCAGCGCATCAGCGCCGATACCCTTCACCGGAAACTGGCGGATGATATCGACGACATGATGTTCGCGCATGAAGGCCGACCGGGCCTCGGCCTGCTCCGGCCCGCGCAGACGCGCCAGTGCCTCGGCGCCGCTCAGTTCCGCCCAATGATCGATGAAGCGCGGCGTCACCGCGCTCACTTCGAACGCCGACGACAACGCATCGCCAAGCGGCAACTGCTTTTGCTTGACGGTCACCGAAGCATCGGCCGCGAGCCCGAGACTTCCCAACACTGCCTCGACCACCGCCGGGTCGTTGCGCGGGACGACGCCGAGCGCATCGCCCGGCTCGTAGACCAATCCCGAGCCTTCCAGCGACAGTTCGATATGCCGGGTTTCCTTGCTCGATCCGCGCCCGGTCAAGACGACGTTGTCGATCACTGTTGCGGAGAAAGGATTCTGCTTGTCGAACCTAGAGGCTTGGGCCTGCACGTCGACCGATGCACGCGCGGTCGCCGGCGCAAGCGCCGGTACTGTTTCCTGAGGCAAAAGTTTCGCGACGACGGCCCTGATCCAGGCCGGCGCGGCTTCGTCGAAATCGACATCGCAATCGACGCGCGCTTCAAGCCGCGTCGCGCCGAGTTGTTCAAGGCGGCGGTCGATCCGCTTGCCGCCCTCGCAATACTTCTCGTAGGTCGAATCACCCAGTGCAAGCACAGAGAAACGCAAGTCCGGCAGCTTCGGCGCCTTGCGGCCTTCGAGGAATTCGAAAAATGCGACAGCAGACTGCGGCGGATCCCCCTCGCCGTGCGTGCTGGTGATCACCAGCAGATCCTGCTCGTCCTTCAGCCTACGCGTCTTGTAGTCGGCCATGTCCGACACGGTCGCGACGATGCCCTGTTGCTTCGCGGCTTTGGCCACGGTCGTGGCGAGGCCACGACTATTGCCGGTCTCTGTGCCGTAGAGAACCGTCAGCGTTCGCGTTTCGATGGCCGGGGCCAACGGCTGCTCCGACTTCGCCCGCTCGAGTACCGCCACTTGGTCAAAGCCACCGGGGCCGCGCGCCGTGGAGCCGACGCCCGCGAAATAACCGCTGAGCCACAACGCCTGCGCTGGCTGCAGCGAGACCGCGAGGTCGTTGATCCGTTCCCATTGATCACTGCTCAGGCCAGGGCCCGAGAATTCCATCTTGGTCATCGCACTCAATCCCGGTGCCGTTCGGCCCTGTTCGATCCGCTTTGGCGCGGCGCGGATCATTGGAAGCGCACCACCGTCGAAGACGAAATGGCCTCACTCACTGCCGTTGGCGCGTGAATGGACCGAAACCTAAAATCGGAATTTTCTTGAGCAAAATCAACGAGATTGATATTTTCTCAATCATCGGTGCGGCGTTCGAGTTGTTCTCATCCAATGCGGGCGGACAGCAGAAATCTTGCGTGCACCGTCGAAACCGGTTCCGAACGGCGCGACTCTGTACGCAATATGGGACCGCAGAACACAAAAGGCGGCTGACCGAATCCGGTCAGCCGCCTGCTTCGTGAACGCAAAAGATTGATCGCGGCTTACTTCTTGATCATCGGACAATTGCCGTCCTTGAGCGGACGGAACGCTTCGGCGGCGGGAATGGTCTGCACCAGCTTGTAGTAGTCCCACGGCCCCTTGGATTCGGCCGGCGACTTCACCTGGAACAGATACATGTTGTGGATGTGGCGGCCGTCCTCACGCACCGTGCCCTTGCCGAACAGCGGATCGTCAGACGGCATCGCCTTCATCTTCGCGATGATCGTCGGACCGTCCGATGTGTTCGCCGCCGCCGCCGCGCGCAGATAATGCAGCGTGCCGGCATAGACGCCAGCCTGGATCATGGTCGGCAGCTTGCCGCCGGTCATCGCCGCGAAGCGATCGGCAAACTTGCGGGTGCCATCATTCATGTCCCAGTAAAACGCTTCGGTGAGGTAAAGACCCTTGGCGACGCTGAGGCCGATGGCGTTGACATCGGTGACCTGCATCAGCAGCGCCGCCAGTTCCTGACCGCCGGCCTGTAAGCCGAACTCGGACGCCTGCTTTACCGAATTGATGGTGTCACCAACCGCGTTGGCGAGCGCGACCACCTTCGCCTTGCTGGCCTGCGCCTGCAACAGGAACGACGAGAAGTCGGCCGTGCCGGTCGGGTGACGCACGCTGCCCAATACTTTGCCGCCTTCCGCCTTCACCACGGCGGCTGCGTCGTGCTCCAGCGAATGCCCGAACGCATAGTCAGCGGTGACGAAGAACCAAGTGTCCTTCTTGGCACGCAGCAGCGCCAGCGCGGTGCCGTGCGCCAGCGACCATGTATCGTAGCTCCACTGCACGGTGTTCGGCGAACACTTCTCGCCGGTGAGCAGCGAGGTGCCCGGACCGGACGCGATAAACGCCGCCTTGCTGCCGCGCACGACTTCCTGCACGGCCAACGCGACGGACGAGAACGGCACGTCGAGAATCGCATCGACCTTGTCGACGTCGATCCAGCGGCGCGCCAGCGTGCCACCAATATCGGCCTTGTTCTGATGATCGCCCTGGATCAGTTCGATCTTGATATCGGGTTTCTCTTTATGGAAATCCTCGATCGCGAGTTTGGCCGCGGCCACCGATCCGGGCCCGGTCGAGTCCGCCGCGAAGCCGCTCAGGTCGGTCAGCACGCCGAGCTTCAGCGTGTTGTTGGGAATTTCCGCCTGCGCGGTCCCCATCGCCAGCATCAGGGCAGCAGCGCCCGCCAGAAAACCAGTCGTCGATCTCAGCATTCCATCTCACTCCCGTTTTTGATCTTGTTGAATTCCAGTCGAACGAACAGCATCGCCTAACGACGAAGACCGCTCAACACCTCCTGCGCGACATCGATGCGAACCGTGCCGCGTTCCACCAAGGCCTTCGCGACCACATCGATCTCGTCCCCCACCGCGCCGGCCATCATCGCGATGTTCTGCGCGTGCAACCCCATGTGCCCGGCCTGAATGCCGGTGGTGGCGAGCGCTTTCAGCGCCGAGAAATTCTGCGCGAGGCCGACGGCCGCGATGATGCGGGCCAGCCGTTCCGCCGTGGTCACGCCGAGGATTTTCAAACAGGCCTGCGCGGTCGGATGAATCTTGGTGGCACCGCCGATCAGGCCGACCGCCAGCGGCAATTCGATCGAACCTGAGAGATTGCCATCGGCATCGATCTCGTAGCGCGTGAGACTCGTGTAACGGCCGCTGCGTGCCGCGAAGGCATGAGCGCCTGCTTCCACCGCGCGGGTGTCGTTGCCGGTAGCCAGCACCACGGCGCTGATGCCGTTCATGATGCCTTTGTTATGTGTCGCGGCACGATAGGGATCGGCCTCGGCGAACTGATAGGCGCTGATGATGCCGTCGCGCACACTCGTGCCGCCGATCTCGTCGAGCGTCCATGTCCCGTGGACGCGCGCCAGCCGCCGGTCCGCCAGATTGGAGAGGATGCGCAGAAACACCTTGCCACCGCTCCATGCCGCAATGTGCGGTGCGATCTTTTCCGCCATGGTATTGACGGCATTGGCGCCCATGGCGTCGCGGGTGTCGACGATCAGATGCGTGATCAGCATGACGCCGCCGAGGGTATCGAGGATCCGTACCTCGAGGTCGCGAAAACCGCCGCCGAGCTTGACCAGCAACGGATCGCAGTCGTCGCAGATGCGCTTGATCTCGTCGCGCTTCTCCAGCAGCCGCAGCCGCGCCGCGTGCGGATCGGACACGCCGACCGCCTGTACCTGCGCGATCATCAAGGTGCCGGATACCGATGTCGTGAATCCGCTGGCGTAGTTCTGCCGCGCGGCGTTGCAGACCGCCGCGACCACCGAGGATTCCTCGGTCGCCATCGGCACCAGAACATCCTCGCCGTCGATCCGCAGGTTGGTGGCAATGCCGATCGGCACATTCATCGTGGCGATGACGTTCTCGATCATCTTGTCGGCCAGTTGAACCGGCAGGTTGCCCATGTCGGCGAGATGATCGACGGTCGTCTGGTCAAGCCCGGCGAATGCCGCCACCAGATCGAGCCGCTCGGCCGGGGTCTTGCGATGAAAGCCAGCGATACGCGCGCTGCGATTGCGGCCGTGCCCGGGGATCGTCATTCCTCACCTTCCCTGTCGTCAGGCCTGCCGGCCCCTGTTGGTTGAACCGTACGCGCGGATGGGTACAGTACAAGGAACGCTTTGCGCATTTTGGACGACACCCGTACCAGCAGGCCAATGGGTACAGTTGAGCAGCCAGACACTCGCGATTCGCGATCCCGCGTGGAAAGCATCTTCGATGCCATCGTCGGCCGGATCGAACGCGGCCTGATCCGGCCCGGCGAGCGGCTACCGTCGATCCGCGTCGCGGCGAAGACATTCGGCGTCTCGAAGAACACCACCGTCGATGCTTACGATCGTCTCGTCGCATCGGGACAGGTGGAGAGCCGGCCCGGCTCCGGCTTCTACGTCTCGGCGCACCGGCCCAAGCGCGCCGAACAGAAATCGCCGGACAAGATCGAAGCGGTCGATATCGTCTGGCTGCTGCGCGAACAACTCGACAAACGCTACGAAGTGCGGATCGGCGACGGCCGGCCGCCGGCGGCCTGGATGGAAGGCTCCGAGGTCGGCGCGCATCTGCGGCCGGTGACACGCCCTGGCAAACGGCAGTTACCGGAAAGCTACGGCAGTCCTTATGGCCTGCTGCCTCTGCGCCAACGGATCGCATTGATGCTGGCGGAGCGCTCCATCAACGTCGATCCAACACAGGTGCTGCTGACGCAGGGCGCCAACGACGCGCTCGACATGATCGTCCGGCATTTCATCGAACCGGGAGATCCGGTTCTCGTCGATAACCCCGGCTATTATCCGCTGTTCGGCAAACTGCGGCTGGCCAAGGCAAAGCTGATCGGCGTGCGGCGCAATGCCGACGGCCCCGATCCCGACGATCTTGCGCATCTTGCTGCCACCACTGGCGCGAAACTGTTCTTCACGCAGTCGCTGGCGCACAATCCGACCGGCTGCTCCATCACGCTACCGGTCGCGTATCGGCTGATGCAGGTCGCAACCCAGCACAATTTGCGGATCGTCGATACCGATCCCTTCGCTGACATCCTGCCCGCCGGCAGTCCGCGACTGGCGGCGCTCGATCAGCTCGACCGCGTGATCTATGTCGGCACCTTCGCCAAGACGCTGTCGGCCAGCCTGCGCTCGGGCTACATCGCCGCCGACGCCGACACGATCAGCGCATTGGCCGATCTGAAGATGATCACCCGCGCCAACAGCTCCGGCTATGTCGAACAGATCATCTACGACCTGATCACGAGCGGGCGTTATCGCGGCCATCTGAAGCGGCTCGGCGGACGCATCGAAGTCGCGACTGCTGC
>JAFKKL010000188.1 GCA_017305595.1 Hyphomicrobiales bacterium
GTCGTCATGGCCGGGCTTGACCCGGCCATCCACGTCTTTTGCATTTGCGCGCCATATCCGACCCAATGCACCGTGATCTGATTGCATTAAGCCGCTAGACTTATTTTTCCAACTCAAATGCTTGCGCCAGCAGTTCATACGATCGCCGGCGCGCCGCGTGATCGAACACCGAAGTAATTACCATCACCTCGTTCGCCTGTGTCGCCTCGATCAACGGCATCAACTTTTCGACAACGGTGGACGGCGAGCCCACGAACAACCGCGCACGGTTGCGCGCGATGATGGCGCGGTCGTTCTCCGTATAGCGATAGGCCAGCGCATCCTCGACACTGATCAGCGGCGCATACTGACCGCGCTCGCGTTGCAGGCGATTGAAGTCAGTGGAGGACGCGAGTCGCTCCGCTTCCTCATCCGTCCCCGCCACGATCGCCGCTACCGCCAGAATGGCGTAAGGCAACGCGCGCCAGCCCGTCGTCACATAATCGCGCCGGTACGTCCGCATCGCATCGACGGCATCGTGCGTGGCGAAGTGATGGGCGAACGCAAAGCCCATCCCGACTTGCGCCGACAATTCCGCGCTATAGCCGCTCGACCCCAACAGCCAGATCGGCGGCAGCGGCGTATCCGACGGCATCGCGGTGACGTTGTTGTAAGGATGGTTCGGCGGAAAATCGCGCGTCTCCCACAACGTCAGTTCGTGCAGCCGCTCGAGGAAGTCGTCGCCCTCGCGGCCGTCGAGCCGCCGCCGCAACGCGTGCGCTGTCACGCCATCGGTGCCCGGCGCGCGGCCCAGTCCGAGATCGATGCGGCCAGGAAACAGCGCTTCCAGCAGCTTGAAGCGTTCGGCGATCACCAGCGGCGCGTGGTTCGGCAGCATCACGCCGCCGGAGCCGACCCGAATGCGCGACGTCGCCGCCGCGATCTGCCCGATCATCAGGTCCGGCGCCGGGCTCGCGACAGACGGCAGGTTGTGATGCTCGGCCAGCCAGTAGCGCGTATAGCCCAGTCTATCGGCCAGTTGCGCGAGGTCGATCGTATTGCGCAGCGCCTGCGCTGGCGGCGTGGCGGTGGTCACGACAGAAAGGTCGAGAATGGAAACGGGCGGCATGATCACCAACCTAGACCATTCCCGGAATGGCGCCAAAAGCCGCTACGAGGGATTTTTACGACGGCTCTCCAAGCCCCTGACAATAAGTGGGAAATCAGATACAGAATACCGGAAACGATATAATTTCCCAAACAGAAGCCATTCCAAAGAAATGAAACTAATTAAAATATAACTGTTATATCATACACTTAAAAGAATCACTGAATTTCATCATTTTGCCTGCCCTGCCCACCGACATCATGGAAAGCGGAAAATTCTCCATATATCCACCCATATGGGAAACTTCCCAATGGAGCTTTGTCATTTTGCCCGCGCCGAAACTGGCCGGCTGGCATATCTTCCGCCGAAGATCTGATGAACCCGAACAAATGGGCGGCTGATCGCAGCCGTCCGCAACCAGACCGAGTCCGTGCGCGATGAGTGCCAACGTCCGACATCCCGAATCCGGCGCTACCAAGTCCGGCTTGCCGAACATCTCGTTTGAGTTCTTCCCGCCGAAGACCGAAGAGATGGAGCGCAGCCTGTGGGACGTGATCGAACGGCTCGCACCTCTCACCCCGAATTTCGTCTCGGTGACCTACGGCGCCGGCGGCTCGACGCGCGAGCGCACCCACGCCACCATCGCTCGCATTCTCAACGAGACCGACCTTATTCCGGCCGCGCACCTCACCTGCGTGAATGCACCGCGCGCCGATATCGACGACGTGGTGGCGCGCTATCACGAAGTCGGCGTCCGCCACATCGTGGCGTTGCGCGGCGACCCGACCACCGGCATCGGCACACCGTACGTCGCGCATCCCGACGGCTACAAGACGTCGGCCGAACTCGTGGCCAGCATCAAGCAGCGTTATCCCGAGATCGACGTCACCGTGTCGGCCTATCCCGAGAAGCACCCGGAGAGCGCCAGCTTCGACGCCGATCTCGACACGCTGCAAGCCAAGGTTGATGCCGGGGCGACGCGTGCCATCACGCAAGTCTTCTTCGATAACGATCTGTACTTCCGCTTCCTCGACCGCGTGCGGGCGCGCGGCATCGACATTCCGATCCTGCCGGGCATCATGCCGATGCACAACTTCAAGCAGGCCCGGAATTTCGTCACGCGTGCCGGCACCACCGTGCCGTCGTGGCTCGACGAAAAATTCGATGGCCTCGACAACGATGCGGAGACACGCAAGCTGGTGGCCGCCGCCGTCGCCGCCGGTCAAGTGCAGAAGCTCGCCAAGCACGGCGTCGAGAATTTCCATTTCTATACGATGAACCGCGCCGACTTGGTGTTCGCCATCTGCCATCTGCTCGGCATTCGGCCCAACGGCGCGCAGAAGGCGGCGTAATTTAATCTCCCGTCATGCCCGGCCTTGTGCCGGGTATCCACGACTTGACGGCAGATGTCTCTCAAAAGACGTGGATGGCCGGGACGAGCCCGGCCATGACCATCGTAAGGTGATTACCGTGACCAGAGTTTCGAATCCCACAGCCGACCGTATCCGCACTCTCGCTCGCGAGCGCATTCTGGTGCTCGACGGCGCCATGGGCACCATGATCCAGGCGCTACAATATGATGAGGCGGCATTCCGTGGCGAACGTTTCAAGGATTTCCATCGCGACCAGCGTGGCAACAACGACCTGTTGATCCTCACACAGCCGAAAGCGATCGAGGACATCCACGCGCAATATCTGCGCGCGGGTGCGGACATCGTCGCCACCAACACCTTCTCGTCGACATCGATCGCGCAGGCCGATTACGACCTCAGCGATATCGTCTACGAGATGAACCGCGAGGGTGCGCGGCTGGCGCGCAACGCGGCGGAACGCGTTAGCGCCGAGGACGGCAAGCCGCGTTTTGTGGCCGGCGCCATCGGCCCGACCAACCGCACCGCCTCGATCTCGCCGGACGTTTCCAATCCCGGCTTCCGCGCCGTCACTTTCGACGATCTGCGCAAGGCTTACGGCGAGCAGATCAACGGCCTCCTCGATGGCGGCGCCGACCTGCTGCTGGTCGAAACCATCTTCGACACACTCAACGCCAAGGCCGCGCTCTACGCCATCGCCGAGATCGGCGACGAACGCGGCATCGCCATTCCGATCATGGTTTCCGGCACGATCACCGATAAGTCGGGCCGTCTGCTGTCGGGCCAATTGCCGGAAGCGTTCTGGCACTCGGTGCGACATGCCGATCCGCTCACCATCGGCTTCAACTGCGCGCTCGGCGCGGAAGATCTGCGCGCGCATGTCGCCGATATCGGTCGCGTCGCCGATACGCTGGTGTGCGCCTATCCGAACGCCGGCTTGCCGAACGAATTCGGCCAGTACGACGAAAGCCCGGACTACATGGCGCGGCTGGTCGGCGAGTTCGCTTCAGCCGGCCTCGTCAACATCGTCGGCGGTTGCTGCGGCACCACCCCGGACCATATCGCCGCGATTGCCGCCGCCGTTGCGCCGCATAAGCCGCGCGTCGTGCCGACCATTGAACCGCGCCTGCGGCTGTCCGGCCTCGAGCCGTTCTCGCTGACGGCGGACATTCCCTTCGTCAACGTCGGCGAGCGCACCAATGTCACCGGCTCGGCGAAATTCCGCAACCTGATCAAGGCGGGCGATTACACCACGGCGCTTGACGTCGCGCGCAGCCAGGTCGAGAACGGCGCGCAGATCATCGACGTCAACATGGACGAGGGCTTGCTCGATTCCGAACAAGCGATGATTACGTTCCTCAACCTGATCGCCGCCGAGCCGGATATCGCGCGCGTGCCGGTCATGGTCGACTCCTCGAAATTCTCGGTGATCGAAGCCGGGCTGAAATGCCTGCAAGGCAAGCCGGTGGTGAACTCGATCTCGCTCAAGGAAGGCGAGGAGAAATTCCTGCACGAGGCGCGGATCGCGCGCCGCCACGGCGCGGCCGTGGTGGTGATGGCGTTCGACGAAACCGGACAGGCCGACACCTATCAGCGCAAGACCGAAATCTGCAAACGCGCCTACGACATTCTGGTCGAGAAAGTCGGCTTCCCGCCGGAAGACATCATCTTCGATCCGAACATCTTCGCCATCGCGACCGGCCTCGAGGAGCACAACAACTACGGTGTCGATTTCATCGAGGCGACGCGCTGGATTCGGCAAAATCTCCCGCACGCGCATATTTCCGGCGGCGTCTCGAACCTGTCGTTCTCGTTCCGCGGCAACGAGCCGGTGCGCGAAGCGATGCACTCAGTGTTCCTGTATCATGCCATCAAGGCGGGCATGGACATGGGCATCGTTAATGCCGGGCAGATGATCATCTATGACGACATCGCCCCCGAATTACGGCAGGTGTGCGAGGATGTCATCCTCAATCGCGATCCGGACGCATCGGAGCGGCTGCTCAATCTCGCGGAGAAATTCCGTGGCCAGAGCAAGCAGGCAAAGGAAGCCGATCTCGCCTGGCGCGAATGGCCGGTGGAGAAGCGGCTGTCTCATGCGCTGGTCAACGGCATCACCGAATACATCGAGCAGGACACCGAGGAAGCGCGCCAGAGCGTGGATCGTCCGCTGTCGGTGATCGAGGGCCCGTTGATGGCGGGCATGAACGTGGTCGGCGACCTGTTCGGCGACGGCAAGATGTTCCTGCCGCAAGTGGTGAAGTCCGCGCGCGTGATGAAGCAGGCGGTCGCCTACCTGATGCCGTTTATGGAAGAGGAAAAAGCGCGCAATCAGGCCGCCGGAATCGCCGGTGAAAGCAACAGTTCAGCCGGCAAGATCGTGCTCGCCACCGTGAAGGGTGACGTCCACGACATCGGGAAGAACATCGTCGGCATTGTGCTTCAGTGCAACAACTACGAGGTGATCGACCTCGGCGTGATGGTGCCGGCCGCCAAGATCATCGAGACGGCGCGCGTCGAGAAGGCCGACATCGTTGGGCTCTCGGGTCTGATCACGCCGTCGCTGGACGAGATGGGTTACTTCGCCGCCGAACTGGAACGGCAGGGGTTGAAGCTGCCGCTGTTGATCGGCGGCGCCACCACCAGCCGCGTCCATACCGCCGTGAAAATCGACCCGAACTACCGGAGCGGCCCGGTGGTGCATGTCAACGACGCCAGCCGTGCGGTCGGCGTGGTCGCTTCGCTAATGTCGGCGGAGCGCCGCGAGGCTTATGCATCCGAAGTGCGCGCCGAATACGCAAAAATCTCCGCGGCGCATTTTCGCGCCCAGCAGGACAAGAAGCGCATCACGCTCGCCGCCGCCCGCGCCAATGCGGTGCCGATCGACTGGAGCAACTATCGCCCAACCACACCGACTTTCCTCGGCACCAAGGTGTTCACCGACTATCCATTGGAAGAGCTGGTCGAGGTGATCGACTGGACGCCGTTCTTTCAGGTCTGGGAATTGTCCGGCCGCTTCCCGGCTATACTCGACGACAAGGTGGTCGGCGAAACCGCGCGTTCGCTCTACGACGATGCCCGCAAGATGCTGGAGAAGATCGTCAAGGAGAAGTGGTTCAAGGCGTCCGGCGTGATCGGCTTCTGGCCAGCCAACAGCGTCGGTGACGACGTCGTGGTCTATAGCGACGAAAGCCGGACCACGCCGGTTGCGACCTATCACACATTGCGCCAGCAGCTCGAGAAGCGCGAGGGCCGGCGCAACGCCGCGCTGTCGGACTTCATCGCGCCAAAGGATACGGGGATTGCCGATTACATCGGCGGATTCGCGGTCACCGCCGGACTTGGCGAGGACGAAATCGCGATGCGCTTCAAGAACGCCAACGACGATTATTCGTCAATTCTTGTGAAGGCACTGGCAGATCGTCTCGCCGAGGCTTTTGCCGAACGGATGCATCAGCGCGTGCGCAAGGAGTTCTGGGGGTACGCGCCGGACGAATTACTCGACAACGATCAGCTCATCAAGGAAGAGTACAAAGGCATCCGCCCTGCGCCGGGCTACCCGGCACAGCCGGACCACACCGAGAAGGCGACGCTGTTCAAGCTCCTGGATGCGACGCGCGCCACCGGCGTCGAATTGACCGAAAGCTTTGCTATGTGGCCCGGTTCGTCGGTGTCCGGCCTCTACTACAGCCATCCCGAAAGCTATTACTTCGGCGTCGGCAAGATCGAACGCGATCAAGTCGAGGATTACGCTGCGCGCAAGGGACGGCCGCTTCAGGAGATGGAGCGCTGGCTGGCCCCGATCCTCAACTACATTCCGTCCCGCGATGCGCCGGTGAGCAGCATTTCCAGCAACGATGCACCCGCGCCGGCCAACGATGTCACCGACGCCGATCCGTCATCGCACCCGCCGGGCTGCGGCTGCGCGTTTCACTTACGCTATCGCAACAAGAAGGCCGGCGCGAACGGCTGACCGATCTATCACGGCGCTGTTGCGCGGCGCATGATTTGATGCGTCAATGTGCGGGGTAGAGACATTTTCGTTCCGATGAAATCGGAACGGGGCTCTGGATTTTGTTTTGACGCGTTTTCTTCACACGAACCAGTGTCCACTTCGCTTGAAAACGCTATAGTCACGCGACGCGCGGTGCCGTGATGATTCCGGAGAAGCTGATCATCCTGCTGTTCGCCGTTCTCGGCAACGCCACCTGGGCGGACGCGGATGTCGTCGAGGTGCGCAACGCCGGGCCGGTCGATCTCGCACCGTTCGTCTGCACCGACATTACCCGCAGCACCATGATTGGCCGCGCCTGCTACAATGAGGCGGAGCGCTCCGCCGTCATCGAAATCCGCTCGACTTACCGGCAGTTCTGCGACATGCCGAAAGCGACGTTCGACGCGCTACTCGACGCGCCTTCGATGGGGCAGTTCTATCTGAAGCAAATCCGGGGGAGGCCATCCGACCGGTCCTACACCTGCCCGCATCCGTCATAGCCGCGTGGTTAACACTTTTTCGCCAATGCGCGGTCAGACTATTTTAATCAAATTGCTTCCAGCTTGAGCCATCGCGGAAAAGTTGGGAGTTGCCCGATGAAAGTATTCGCGTGGTTTGGCCGTTGGACCCGGGGCTGGCACAAAGCTGCCGAGGAACCCTCCGAGGTCTCGTCGGCCTTCGACGAAGACCACTCCAGCATGGCGGAGTTCGTCAGAATCCTGAGCCGGATCGACCGAAGCGACAATCCGCACGCATCGCGCTGACGCGGCCGGCCGAAGAAACGCTATGAGGGGTGGGTTGCTTGGTACAGTTGGGTGGGCTCGAACCACCGACCTCCTGTTCCACAGACAGGCGCTCTAACCAACTGAGCTACAACTGCATCCTGACCCACCAAAAAGGCGGGTGCGAACGGGCCGGAAACTAGGTGCAATGCCGGTGTTTGGCAAGTCCGCGATGGCCGAGATTTCGGGGACTGTCCCTGAAAAATCGGACTTCGCGAACGCCCTATCCGCGCATGCGGGCCAGCGAAGTTACGCCGCCGGCTGGAATAGCTTGGCGACACTGTCCTTGAACGGCCCGACGGCATCGGTCGCGACCCTGCGCGACAGTTCCACCAATTCCCGTGACTGATCGGTGAGGGTTTCCACCTGCTTGCGCGCATGGATCTGCCACAGCTCGGCAGCCTGCGGGAACGATTTCACGTTTGCCAATTGTTGCGCCAGATCGAACATGGCGAAGGTATTGGCCTGAAAGAATCCCAGCATTTTGGCCGAGTAATCGCTGATGCCCTTGCTGGCGACGTCGAACACCGCCTCGACCGCGACGTTGTTATCCTGGGCAACATCCCTGAGCCGGTCGTAATTCTGCTGGGCCTGAGTGACGCCGCTTTCAACGAACGCGCGAACCGGCTCGGGGATTCCAAAGGTTGTCTCGGGAATGGAAAAAGAATGGGAGAAATCAGCCATGGCAGCGCCCCTTATTCGATGAGTCCAAACTGGCGCCATCCACATCTGACGCGACATCTTGCCGAACCGGGCCGTCAAACGTCGCCCATCAAGGTCCCCAGCAACCCTTTCTATCAAGATTTTTTGTGCAATGCAATATATCCGACCAATCGTCCGGTAGGTAGATCGGTCAAGGCGCAGACGGGCGGGCGGCCTCCTTCGGAGTCCGGCCCGCGCGCGAGTCGCCAAATTAACGCTATTGCGGCTTTCACTTGGGCTGCTCCGAGCTAACCGTGGACCGGATCGCGGCCGGAGGCGATACTAACCAAATGTTAAGCCTATTTGCCCGAGCCCGCCCCTCGGACAGCGATTCTTAGGCATCCGGACCTCAATCATGGCGTGGCGATGAACAACGCGGAATTCCAGTTGCGAGGACTGCACGACACCCGGCTGGCGGTTCACGCCACCGGTGCGTCGCCGGCTTGGCTATGGACGCCGGACGGCGCGCACCTGTTGTGGGCCAATCCGGTCGGCGTTGCGCTACTCGGTGCAGCCCACGCCGGGACACTGGCCGCCCGGACATTCAGCCCCGCCGATCAACAACGTCGCCAGGTGGCTCAACTCGCCGTTCGGCTGCTGCCGGACATGCCGCCGCGCCTGGAGCGGCTGCGCGGCTTCGGCGCACCGCTCGGCGGCCTCGTCACCTGCATCTGCACCCGCCTGCCATTCACCAACGGCGAGGATGGAATCCTGATCGTCGCCGCCACGACGATGGAACGGGCGATGCCGCTCGACGAACGACTGCGGCGCATCGTCGAAGCCTTCGATGCGCCGATGGCGGCATTTACACACGACGGCAGGTTGGCCGGCGCGAGCAAAACCGCACAATCACTGCTCACCGGCCACAATGTTGCGGACGTCGATCTCGCGCAAGCACGCAACGATGCGTTGAACACCGGCCATGCCGAAACAACCATCGACATCGGACACTTGGCTCTGCAACGAATCGGCAGCGGCCACGATATCGGTTTGATTGCGACCATCACGCCGGTCGCCGCGCCGGCAGCGACGCACGCGGATCGTGCTTCGCCGGAGCCGATCGCGCCGCCTGCTCCCGCGCCTATCGCGCCGGTGATGGCCAAGGCGTCATTATCTGAAGCGGTGGTCGATTCGAACGATGACGCGAACACGCCGACGCAGCCTATGTCGATGGCCGAGAAAACAGCCGCAGACACATCGGTGAGCAATGCAGCCGCAAGACCCGAAGCGCCGCCTGCGGACGATCCGGTCGAGGTGCCGGAGCCGATCTGGCCTCATGCATCTCATCATGATGAAGCCGACGCTGCCGATGTCCGGGCTGCCGCTTCGCAAACTGAAACGCCTGCCGTCGATCAGGTCGCTCACGACACCAAGGCCACCCCACCTGCCGTCATTTCGCTGCCACTGAGCGCAGTGCAACCGATCCGTTTCGTCTGGCAGATGGACGCCGACGGCCGCTTCCTGCTCGGCTCCGATGATTTCATGCGATTGATCGGTCCTCATACCGCCGGAGAATTCGGTCGGCCATGGCATGAGATTCTCGAGGCGCTCGATCTGGATCCGCACGGCCTCTTCGCAAAAGCCGTAGCGACCCGCGAAACCTGGAGCGGCGTCACGCTGAACTGGCCGGTGGACAATTACGGTCAGCGCTTGCCAGTGGAATTGTCCGGACTGCCGGTGTTCGATCGCGCGCGCAATTTCGCGGGCTATCGCGGCTTCGGTGTCTGTCGCGATCTCGCGCGGCTCAGCGAATTGGCCGACGGCCAACACGCGACGCTCTTCCACGATATTCCAGCGCCGCGCCCGCTCGCCGCCGACGTTCCGCATGCACCACCCCCGAGCGCAGATCATGCGCCGATGCCGTCGTCTCTCGACCACACGTCACCGCCTGCCCCCGACCATGCACCTTCTGCGGTTGAAGCACCGCCTGCCCCGCCAACCGATCCGGATACGATCTTGGATAACGTCCTAGAAACTCCCCAGAACGTGGTGCCATTCCGGCCCGCGCCCGATGCAAAACTGCCGGCGCTGACGCCCGTGGAAAACAACGCCTTCCACGAACTGGCCCGACAACTGTCGGCGCGCTTGGAAAGCGAAACGGGGGAGACTGAACCGACGTCGCCCGATGGTGACGCGAATACTGATCTATCCACGAAACCGGAATCCGAGCACGACGTTGCTCCGAACGAACCGCAACAGCCGTCCACATCGCCGTACAGCGAAAGCACGCGCGATACGCAACTGCTCGACCTGATGCCATCCGGCGTGCTGATCTATCGGCTGGAGCGGCTGCTTTACGTCAACCGCGCCTTCCTCACTCGGTTCAGTTTCAACGATCGGGAGGCGCTGGACGCCGCCGGCGGCCTCGACGCGCTTTACATCGACCCGGCAGACGCCGTCGCAAGCAGCATCGACGATGCCGGCACGGCGGTGACGATCGCCACG
>JAFKKL010000189.1 GCA_017305595.1 Hyphomicrobiales bacterium
TGTCGCGATGACGCGTTCTCTCGCTCGCGAACTTGGCGACGCAGGCGTGCGGTTCAATTGCCTCGCGCCCGTACTGACAATGAGTGAGGGCGTCGTCGCTAACAATGCTTGGGCGGGACCAATCGTCGCCAACAACATTGCCAGCCGTTGCCTGAAGCGCGAAGCGACGCCGGACGATCTCACGGGAGCTCTGATATTTCTTGCCTCGCCGGAAAGTGACTTCATAACCGGACAGACTATCGTTGTCGATGGTGGCTCTGTCACTCATTGAATTGGTCGTCTGTAGACGCGTTCTGTTCGAACGTTGCAGTAGACGTCTGCGATGCTGTCTCTTCGTGGATTTGCTTCCAAAATGAATTTCGTATGAAAGGTCAGACTATGATGAAATCAGCCTCTGGCGCCCATTGGATCAATGGTGAGTGGATCGCAAGTGGTGGCGCGACGCAGTTTGAGGCGATTAGCCCGGTTGATGGAGCCGTGATCGGTAACGCTCCAGAGGGCGGGCGAGAAACGGCTGAGGCAGCGATAGCTGCGGCTCGGCGGGCTTTTTTCGGGTCGGATTGGGCGCATTCGCCACGTTTGCGCGCTGATGTCTTGTTGAAACAGGCCGCTGCCGTGGAGGCACACAATGCCGATCTAAGCCGCCTGCTGTCGATGGAAACCGGCAAGCTGATAAGTGTCGCTCGCCTCGAGATCGCTGCGGCAGCGTCGGAATTGCGCTACTATGCTGGTCTTGCGCGTGCCATTGGCGGCCGGATGCTTGAAGTCGAGCCCGGTGTTTATTCACACCTCGTTCGCGAACCCGCAGGCGTGGTCGCCGTCATTACGCCGTGGAACGCTCCAGCCATTCTCCTCGTGCGCTCTCTTGGCCCGGCTCTTGCGGCAGGCTGCACCGTCGTATTGAAGCCGGCACCGCAATCGGCATTGTTTCATACGGCGTTCGTGCGTTGCCTCGCCGAGGTGGCGGAGTTACCGGTCGGCGTTCTCAACAGCTTCTGTGAGCAGGGCAGCGCAGGTGGTGAATGTCTCGTCACATCGCCCGATGTAGATGTGCTGAGTTTTACCGGTTCAAGTGCCGTCGGACGTAAGATTATGATGGCAGCATCGGGCACGTTGAAACGCCTCAATCTGGAGCTTGGCGGCAAGGCCCCGGCACTCGTATTCGATGATTGTGATGCCGACGCGGTCGCGCCTCAGCTTGCAACTGCCGCCTTGATTCTTACCGGCCAGCAGTGCACGGCATTAAGTCGCGTTCTGGTGCATGAGAGCCGTTATGATGCCCTGACGCAGGCGCTGCGGAGGGCACTTACGGCGATGCCGGTCGGTCGAAGCGACGACGAGCGTAGCAAAATCGGACCCCTGATCGACGTACGCGCACGCGATCGTGTGCAGCATCTGGTCGAGACACATGCGGATAATGCGTTGCTGCAGGGGAGGGTACCGGCCAGCTTGCCCGCCAGCGGAGCCTATCTCAGCCCTAGTCTGCTTGCGATCGAAGATCTCGAGTCGCCCGTGATACAAGACGAAATCTTTGGTCCGGTGCTCAATATTGAGCGATTCACGACGGAAGCGGAGGCCGTAACAAAAGCGAACGCAACGCGCTACGGGCTCTCAGCAAGCGTGTGGACCCATGATCTAGATCGCGCGTACCGCGTCAGTCGTGCACTACGTAGCGGGACGGTCTGGCTCAATGATCATAACAAGTTGTTTCCCGAGGCAGAAACCGGTGGCCATCGCGACAGCGGTTTCGGCAGACTCCATGGAATCGACGGTCTCAACGAATTTCTGTCTACAAAGCATATCTATCACCGCTTCGGCCGGCTTCGCGGGCACGCCTGATTTGAAGCGCCTCGTTTTGTCAGCGGGCAAGGCGCGAGACATTGCGAAACTCGCGAGGCCCTACGCCTGCATGGCTCCGGAAGAAACGGGTGAAATGTGCGGACTCGGTAAAGCCGAGTTCGGACGCGATGGTGCAGATATTTGAGGAGCGGGTTAACAGCGCATCGACAGCGCGTTCCATGCGTACCACATTGAGGTACACTTTAGGCGGCACGCCGATCGATGACTCAAACAGACGGAAGAAATGAGCGCGAGACAGACCTGTTTCCCTGGCGACGACATCGACCTGCGAAATGCGCCCGACGTCCTCGCGGATGATCTGCATGGCGCGACGGATGCGCCAATCGCCGGTCCGGAGATTCAAATCTCGGATCGAGGGTGCCGGGCTTCGCCATGGAGTGAATCGTTCGATGACTGCGATCATCAATTTTGACAGAGCCTCCTCATGAGCGTCGCAGCGCTCGGGCCGCATCATCATATCGGCGGCGAGATTTGTTGAAAGTGAACGGATGCGCGGCGATATCTCTCCGGACGGTTGGGTAAAGAATCCGGGTGCAGCGCTTGCGGCCCAGCCCGCACGAAACGCCTTTAACCATTCCGGTTCGATATAGAGTGCGAGAATAATTGTGCGTGGCCGCGAGGCATCGTGAACATAGGCGTGGGACTGCCATCCGTTAACCAGCACCGCCAGCGTATCGGTTAGCGGATAGACCCTGTCACTAACGGCGAACTGCGTGTCGGCGCCCTCGACCTTAAGCAGGACATGGCAATGCGGGTGGGCATGGCGGACCAGCGAGTAATCCATATCCAGCAACGCCACCCTGCCAAACGGACCATGCGCGATACGAAGCGCGGTGGACATGACCGCCTCCGCTTCAGGAACCGATGGGGAGCTGTCGCCACCCCGTGGCACATCGTAACTGCGATCCCGACCACCGGTTCATTACACCTCCTGCCGCGGCGTCTTTGTCTGGACCGGCGCTGCAAGCTCGCTGCTTCCATCGTCGGCCATCAGCCGGTTGAACGCGGACCGCGGATCGCGTTCAAGGACGCGATCGAGGTCGATGGTTTCGACCCCCTTAACATGGATACGTTTGAACTCCAGCGGCTCCGTCTTCACGGGCTTGGTCGCGTCGAGTCCCATCTTGGCGCTGATGCCCGCATGCGCGGACGGGTCGAGTTTCGATCCTTGTGCACCGGACACGATCATTAGGTCACGACCTGCTTGGAAACGGGTTGCGACTGCCCATTCGATTTCGTTCGGATCATCGATATCTACGTCCATGTCGACCACAACAACCTGTTTGATATCGTAGTGGCCGCCGAACGCAGCCATGATGATGTTCTTGGGTTCACCCTCGCTCGCCTTGTCGATCTTGATCGCCAGATGGTAGCGGCAGGTTCCTCCACGCGTTAGCCGCACATCACGTACTGAGGGAAAATTGCGCTGCAAATGTTCCAGCATCGACGCCTCACGCGGAATCTCACCGAGCACGAGATGCTCCATGCCGCCGCCGACGATGGTGTGAAAGATGGCGTGGCGGCGATGGGTAATGGCATCAACCGTGATCACCTCGCGGTTGGCGCGGGCGCCGTAATATTGCGGGAATTCGCCGAAGGGGCCTTCCGGTTCGCGAACCTGCGGCAGAATACGACCTTCGATCACGATCTCTGCGTGCGCTGGTACCCGTACACGGTTAGTTTTGCATTTGACCATCTCGACTGGATAACCCAGAAGCGTCCCGGCGATATTCATCTCATCCTGATCAATCGCGACGATCGCTTGCGAGGCGAGGATGCAGGCGGGATGCACGCCTATCACAAGTGCAATCTCAAGCGCCGCGCCGACTTGCTCGGCCATGCGGAAATAGTGATGCGTGTGGCGTGGCAAAAGCAGCACGCCGATCCGATCCGGACCGCTAACCTGGCAGCGATGAATTGAGACGTTCTGTACGCCGGTGGTAGGATTGCGGGCGATGAGCAGTGCGGCAGTAATATAGGGGCCGCTGTCCAGTTCGTTGTGCTTGGGAATTGGCAACTGCCTGAGGAGGTCGATCTCACGATGTATGACCTCCTGGACAGGTGCGTCGGATACCTCTGTCCACGGCGTCGGATGACGTACCGCGTCCTGGAATCGCGAGAGCAAGCTTTCGGTCGGTACTCCCAGAGAGTCGGCGACCCAACTCCGATCAGCAAAAAGATTGGCTACGACCGGGATGGCGTGTCCGTCTGGCGTTGGAAATAGTACGGCGGCCTCGTTTTCCAATCGCTTTGACACCGCCGCGATCTCGTCCGTCAGTGATAGTCCGCTTCGCGCAACAGCAATGCGGTCGGTCCCGGCAAGAACTTGCAACCACGAGCGCAGGTCGCGACGTGCATTGTGTCCGGTCATATTCGGCGTGATCGCCATTGCCGTCATGGTGTTCTTTCCTTCTCCGCCGGTAGGTCGGTCTGTTGATGCGAGATCACGCGATCGGCGGACGCCAGTTTGGGTGGCCGACTGCGCAATTCGGGCTGCTCGCCCCAGCGCTGCACCAGGCCGACATCGATGTCGAAAAGATCAAGAACACGTCCCACGGTGTGGTCTATCATGTCATTTAGCGTCTCGGGTTTGGCGTAGAACGCAGGCACGGGCGGTGCGATGACGGCACCCATCTCGGACAGGGCCGTCATGGTGCGCAGATGACCGGTGTGTAGGGGTGTCTCACGCACCATTAGCACCAGCCGTCGCCGTTCCTTGAGCGTGACGTCAGCGGCACGGGTCAGAAGCGTCGTAGTAACCCCGCTTGCGATCTCCGACATGGAGCGCATCGAGCACGGCGCGACGATCATACCAATCGTGCGAAACGATCCGCTGGAGATCGACGCTGCCATGTCGTCGATCGAGTGGGCGCAATAGGCCAGTGCCTTCACCTCGGCGATTTTGTGTGTCGTCTCATAGGCGAAGGTGACTTCGGCAGTCTTCGAAATTACAAGATGGGTTTCGACACCCGCATTGCGTAAAAGTTGGAGCAGGCGAACGCCATAGGTAACGCCAGAAGCGCCTGATATTCCGACGATGAGGCGACGCTGCGACATCCTGTCTCTCCACGACGTAGTTCAACGGCCTTTTGCAAGCGCGAGCAAGAAATCCTAATCCTGCCGTGCAATCAGAACAAATAATTGCTTTTGATGAACGTTATCACTTATAGTGATTTATGTTCGGAGGAGTGGAATGGACGTCAGGCAAATGCAATATTTCCTCTGCCTTGCGCAGGAGGGTAACGTGACCCGTGCCGCGCGGCGGCTGAATATCGTGCAGCCGGCGTTGAGTATGCAGGTTGCCAAGCTTGAACAGAGCTTAGGCAGGAAACTGTTTCACCGAACTGCTCAGGGCGTATCGCTGACGCCAGCGGGAGAGACGCTACTTCAGATCGTCGATCCGATCCTGAAGGACATTGACCGTGCCAAGGAGGCGATGACGCAACTCGACGGGAAGGTGTCGGGCCGAGTCAGCATCGGCATGATCACCTCTGCTGCACAAAGCACGTTGCCGTTGTCGTCTGCAACGATCGCGGCACGATATCCGGACATCCATCTCCTGGTGTGCGAAGGGTATACTGAAACGATGCTCGAATGGGTGACTGCGGGCCAACTCGACCTCGCAATTGTGAATATGCCAAGTCGGCGAACGCCGCTGGCTGCGCGTCACGTCCTGGACGAGGAGATGATGCTTGCCCATCGAACCGCGATTGATCTCGGGTTGCCGAAAATGGTGCCTTGTGCGCGTCTTGCTGATCTTGATCTGGTGATTCCGTCTCGTCGACACGGTCTGCGCCGCATTCTCGATGAGGTTGCTGCCGAGGCTGGCATTACGCTTAACCCACGCCTCGAGATCGATACGCTATCGGCTGTCTGTGAGGTTGTGGCAACCACTGACCTTGTTACCATACTCCCCGGCATTGCGTTGCAAGCAATGCTGGCGGCGGGCCGGATCAAAGCACGTCGATTAAGGGCCCCCACCGTCGTGCGCTCGCTGGCGTGGGTGACGAATCCACGCCGAGCGGTGTCATCAGCAATGTCGGCGGTAATGGAGGTAATTTCTGAAGATCTGCAAGCAGCCGCGACATCGGCGTCGCGTCTCGCGCGGCGCTAAATCAAGCTTGCGGCAACACCTCGATGATCAGCTTATGCGAGCAAGTATTTGCCGCGCATGTGCGACGCAAGTCTGAATCGTAGGGAATGTTGTCAATCGGCTTACAAATTTGACCCCGTATCGGCGTCCAATTTTGGCTCTGACGCAATTTTGGTGCAGCCGATTATTCTGCGCCGATTAGTCGGGCCTGAAGCAGATCGATGTTTCCACGGCCATACATCTGACGTCTGACGAGCTTGAGGCGGGTGATTTGGCCTTCAGTCTGTCCGTTGGACCAAGGCGAAATGATTGCCGCCCGGACGGCCGCTTCATCCCTGACGACGCCGCTCGCGAACGAGGCGACGAGACCGATGCGAGCGCGCTCGATCCATCGCGTGAGCCCTTCCACAGCCTTGCGCCGGATCATCAGGTGGAATTCGGCGATGAGGTCGCGGGCCTCAACCAAGTTCGGTACGCCAGCTTCGATCGCCGCAATCGTGACGGTCTCCGCTTTCGTCAGCAAGTCTCGCCCGATTGTCATGAGGCGCGCGATCGTTCTGGCCGACGGAATCCGTTGAAGGCTTTGCGCATCGGCTCTTTCAGCCCTTCGTCTGCGAGTCGTCCACTCGCTGATGACGCGAAGCGAGCCCCGGAAGCCTTGCGCCTTCACGCGACGCCAAAGTTCAGCTCCATTTCGACAGCCGGACGTCCACTGATCGTCGAGCCATGCCAAATGCAGGTCCAACGAACTTTCTCGGGTCCGGAAGACATCATTGCGCTCGCCGCGGATCACTTGCCGTACCAGCTTCCTGCTATGGCCAGTCAGGCGCACGATCTGCTTGATCGGTTTGCCGTTCTTTGACAGAGCCAGGATAGCCGCATTGGTCTCCTCGCGGCGCAAATAACCCTCGTACTGCAGGCGCTCGGCAGCTGAGAGCAATTTAGGATTGACCGTCGCTGCACCAATGACGGTGCGTATCTGTCGCATCGATTTACGGACGGCATCAAGGAATGCTCGGCTGGCGTTCTCCATCAGATGCCAACGATCAGCGACTTGTACCGCATGCGGCAAAGCCTTTGCCGCAGCTTCGCCATATCCTCCGCCACGGTCACGAGCAACGATCGCGATCGTGGGATGACCAGCGAGCCAGGCTTGGGCAGTCGCAGGCTCCCGATCCTGCAGCAGGGTGACGACCCTGCGGCGTTCCAGGTTGCAGATGATACTGGCGTATCGGTGATTGCGGCGCCAAGCCCAATCATCAATGCCGATAACTCTGAGCGGATTAGCCGGCGGACGGCTACGGCGCCGGACCACGCGCAGCAGCGTATCCTTGCTCACCGGCAGCATCAGCCTTTTTGCGAAGCCTGCCGCCGGTCGACCACCAAGCGCTAGGCCGAGGTGATGAACAATAGACTCCATCCTCACCGTGCGCCGCGCCGACGGAGCCAGTACCCCTTCGGCGAAGCGCTCCGTGAAGATCTGGCGACCGCACAAGACAGCGTCGCAGCGGAAGCAGCGGGCGATTACCAGGAGCTGGCGATCCGGCCCGAGAGCGGCAGATCGGTCACGCGGCATCGATAGCGGCTATGGACACGTCGCGAGACCGCTCCGCACGATGGGCATAGACCGACACTTCCGGACGCCCGCACCGTGATGACGGCTTTATTACCCTCGTAGTAAGCACTCTCTACAACGAACCCACGCGGTACCAGACTGGAACGGTGGAGTGTTTGCTGCATGGCGCTGATTCTCCTCCAATCAAAGCACCAGACACAGCTCAAACTGCATCAAAACTGATGGTGTGGAACGGCCCTTCGAACCGGCATCGAAGATGCCTATCGTGGTGATGATGCGACCCACGCGACAGAAGGAATCGTTCCATGGAAAAAATGATCACGATTGGCTTGGATTTGGCTAAGTCGGTATTTCAGGTCCACGGCATTGCCGGTGATGGGACCGTTGTCGTCCGCCGAGCTCTGCGGCGCTCCCCGGTCCTGGATTTCTTTCGCGGTATCGAACCATGCTGCGTTGGAATCGAGGCATGTGCAAGCTCGCACTACTGGGCGAATGCCATCGGGCAACTCGGGCATACGGTCAAGATGATGTCGCCGAGCTACGTGAAGGCCTACGTCAAGCGCAACAAGACCGATGCCGCTGATGCCGAGGCGATTTGCGAGGCGGTATCACGACCCACCATGCGCTTCGTGCCCGTCAAGACGCCCGACGAACAGGCGGCGTGCATGGTGTTGAAGACACGTGAACTGTTCGTCCGTCAGCGGAGCCAGACGGCAAATGCGATCCGTTGACACTCATATGGCTGAACTAGGGATCATTGCGGCAGCGGGTATGACCAGTATCGCGAAGCTTATTCTGATCCTGCGGGACGTGGAGGATGCGCGTTTGCCAGTCGCGGCTCGAGCAGCGCTTCTCCAGATGGCTGAGCAAATCGAGATGCTAACGGTGCGTATTGAAAAGCTCGACAGCAAGATTGTCGCGACAGTGAAGGCAGATGAGATCGCTCGACGGCTGACCAGCATTCCAGGCGTCGGACCGATCATCGCCGCGACCGTCCGAGCCACCATTCAGGATCCCGCGGCATTCAAAACGGGCCGCGATCTTGCTGCCTGGATCGGGATCACTCCACGAGCTCATTCCAGCGGTGGCAAGGAGCGACTTGGCCGGATATCAAAGCAGGGAAACAAGCAGTTGCGCACGTTGCTGATCGTCGGCGCAACATCGATCCTGAAGCAAGCCCGCAGAGGCGTAAAGCTGTCCTCGTGGATCGTCTCGCTGATGGCACGGCGGCCGTATAAGGTCGCAGCCGTCGCGTTGGCCAACAAGATCGCTCGCACAATCTGGGCACTTCTCGTCAAGGGCGGCACGTACCGAACACCCGCGACCATGACGAGGACATAGAATAAAGGGAATTCCGGCCTGCTGGCCGGGAGCAAGCGGCAAGGTGCCAAATTGCGTGATGAACCCAAGGGGCAAAACCTCGATCCGATCAGACCGTCTGACTCAGTGCGCCTTCGAGCGCGAGAAAGTGATAAGGCGATCGGCGTCGCGGATATCATCGTGGCCAGCGGTCAAAGAGCCGCGCCAACAGGCCGGACATATGACTGCACCGCCCGACGGTAGATTATGCAGAAAAGAACCTTGCCAACCGGGCCGTTCCACATATGAGTCAGAGCCAAAGTTCAACACGATGACGTAATTGCGGTCGGCGCTCGCGGCACAAAAACCCCGTTATCGTTGAGCTCTCGCAATCCAACGATTCGGAGGAGCTGTCATGAAGCAATACGTCGGGCTGGACGTCTCGCAAAGAGAAACCGCAGTATGCGTGGTCAGCGAGACTGGGCAATTAATCTTCGAGGGAAAGGCCAAATCTGATCCCGGCGATCTAACTAGGCTGCTTCGTAAACATGCGCCACTGGCGGAGCGCATTGGTTTTGAGACCGGTGCGATGGCGAGCTGGCTTTGGCACGAACTTCGTAGGGTCGAGCTTCCGGTCGTTTGTATTGATGCGCGGCATGCACACGCCGCCCTGTCGGTGCGTATGAACAAGAGTGATCAGAACGATGCGCGAGGCCTCGCCGAGCTGGTGCGGGTCGGTTGGTATCGAGAAGTCAAAGTTAAAAGCGAGGAAAGCCAGAGGATCCGCTCGATACTCGTCGCGCGAGCCCGGCTTGTGTCCATGCGCCGGGATATCGAGAACCAGGTCCGCAGTCTGATCAAGGAATGCGGGTTGCTATTCCCGCGCGCCATCGGCCGACAGTTCCGCAATCAGGTGAGCGACCTCTTGGGTGACGATCATCAGCTCCTTAGTGTGATCGAGCCACTCCTGTCGATTCATGAGCATATCTGCCAGCAGCAAAGCCGGTTCGACGACGATGTCCGCCGCTTGGCGAAGTCGGACGAGACGACGCGCCGCTTGATGACGGTACCTGGCGTCGGCGTGGTGACGGCCTTAACGTTCCGCCACACGATCGATGACCCGTCCCGCTTTCGATCGGCCTCGACAGTCGGCGCCTATCTCGGCTTAACACCTCGGCGCAACCAATCGGGCGATCTTGACACTAGTGGCAAGATATCCCGATGGGGCGATCGGCTACTCCGGACTTATCTGTTCGAAGCCGCGACCGTTTTGCTTTATCGGACCAAAAAATGGTCCTCCCTCAAAGCCTGGGGAATGAAGCTTGCAAAACGGATCGGAATGAAAAAGGCGAAGGTCGCCATCGCGCGGAAGATCGCGGTGGTCCTCCACTGCATCTGGGTCGACGGCACATCGTTCGATTGGGGCGCGAAGCCGGCCTAACTCATTTTGCACGTTCCTGACCCG
>JAFKKL010000190.1 GCA_017305595.1 Hyphomicrobiales bacterium
TGTTGTCTTACGCGCATTCGGGCGCTGCCGGTGGCATGTTCCATGTGGTCGAGGCGGTGCGGCAACTGCGTGGCGAAGCTGAGGGTCGTCAAGTGGCGTCGCCCGAACTGGCGTTCGTTCACGGCGACGGCGGTATCCTGTCCGCGCATTGCTCGCTGGTGCTGGGGAGGAATTGAGCGATGTCGAAACCGCTTCCGCAACCCAATGTCGTGACGCAACGTTTTTGGTCGAGCTGCAAGGATGGCCGGTTCGAATTTCAGCATTGCAAAGCGTGCGGCCACAGCCAGTTTCCGCCGCGCCTGACATGCACCAAATGCCATGGGGCGGATCTGGACTGGCTGCCGTCGAGCGGTCGCGGCACGGTCTATTCGTTTACAGTGGTTCACCGTGCGCCGCTGGAATCCTTCAAGTCCGATGTGCCGTATGTCATCGCGATTGTCGCTTTGGAAGAAGGTGTGCGCGCGATGGTGAATCTTCGTGGCGTCGATCCGGAGACCGTCAGCATCGGAATGCCGATCGAGGTGTTCTTCGAGCCGACCGAGGGGGAGTATCCGTTGCCGCAAGCGAGGCCGCGATAGATGTTTGTGTTCGACACCTTCGAGCCCGGTAAACTGATCGGCCGCAGGACTCTTACGCTCGGCCGTGACCTCGTCGAGCAATGGCTGACGCTGTTTCCGGAAGATCGCGACGGCGACACCATGCCGCCCGGAATGATGGCGGCGGTCTATATCCGCGCCTACTCCGACATTCTGGTGCCGCGCCCGCCCGGCAACGTTCATGGCCAGCAACTATTCACGGTGAACAGGATGCCGAAGATCGGCGATGAACTGATCACAGAGCTGAGTTGCGAAGGCAAGGAATTAAAAGGCGATCGCCGCTGGGTGCGGTTCGGATCGGAAACGCGCCGCACCGACGGGGAGTTGATGTTCTCCGGCCTGATGACGACGCTATGGGCGAAATGAATATGTTCAAATACAGCCGACCCGAACTCGCGCGCGTCAGCAAGGTCGTGGATCGCCCGGCCATCCGCCTCTATGCGGAGATCACCGACGATTTCAATCCGATTCATGTCGATCCGGAATTCGCGGCGACGACGCCGATGCGCGGCGTCATCGCTCACGGCATGCTGTCGCTCAATCTGATCTGGCAATCGTTGCGCGTGACCTATGGTGCGCAGGCGCAGGATGGGGCGAAGCTGGACGTGCGTTTCACGCGCCCGGTGCGCGAGAACGATACGGTGTCGGCGCGCGGGCGGCTTCGCGACGGCGCAGCCGGAATCTACGACGTCGCAATTGAAAATCAGCACGGCGAGCCGGTGATCTCCGGCACGCTGACCTTGGTTGTGTAGACCGTTCACACGACCGGGATGGCAAATCCCGGCATGAACAAGCGGAGGATGCCTGATGAGCAGATTATCGCGGTTGGCGGCAGTTGGGGCGCTGGCGCTAGTGACCGGCGTGATGTCGGTCGCTCCCAGTTTCGCGAAAGACATCAAGATCGGCGTGTTGATGCCTCGCACCGGACGCTATGCGGAGACCGGCTTGAGCGTGGTGCGCGGGATCGAGATGGTGGTGAAGAACACCAACGATGCTGGCGGCATCAAAAGTCTCGGCGGCGGCAAGATCAACCTCGTGATCGCGGATAACGGCTCCGATCCGACCAAGACTTCGCTGGAGGCGCGCCGCCTGATGTCGGAGGAGAAGGTCTCCTTCATTCTCGGGCCGTATTCGACGCCGGAAGCGCAAGCGTTCATGCCGGTCGCGGATCGCTATCAGGTCGGCGGCGTCGGGCTTCAGACCACGCTGATTCCGACCACGCCGTATTTCTCCACCATCTCGATCAGCGCCGAGGGTTTCGGCAAGGCCTATGCCGATGCGGTGAAATGGCTGATCTCGAAGGGTGCCAAGATCGGCACCGTCGCTATCACCTACGCCAACAACGATTACGGTCAGGTGGTGTCGAAGACGGCGGCGGCGGCGTTGGCCGCACAAGGCATCAAGGTGCTTGAGTCGATCGCGGTCGAGCCGTCGGTGAAGGACATGACGCCGATCGTGCTGCGGGTGAAGAGCCTGGCGCCCGATGCCGTGATCTCCGTGGTTTATTTCCAGGACGGTGTGCTGCTGCACAAGGCGCGCTTCAATCTCGGTTACACCTCGCCGATCTGGCTCGGCGGCTCGGCCGGCTTCAGTGACGACAAGCTGTGGGGAACGCTGGGCAAGGAGGTCGCCGAAAAGACGCTCACCAGTTCGTTCGGACTGGCGTTCTATTCGGCGGACGGAAAGCTCCCGGGCCTCAAGGATGCGTTGCAGAAGGGCACCGCCGCCTATCCGGATAAGGTGCTTGATCAGAGCTTCATGTTCGGCGTGCAGGCTGCGCGCTTTCTGGTGCGGGCGCTGGAGAATGCCGGCACCGACGACCCAGTGAAGGTGAATGCGGCGTTCCGCGGATTGAAGTTCAAGGCCGGTGATCCCGCCATCGTGCTGCCGATCATTCCGGGCGACGTGCACTATGCCGAGGACGGTACCTTGGCGGGCACCAGCGCGATCTTCGTGCAGTGGAAGGATGGCGTGAAGCACACCGTCTATCCTGAAGCGGTGGCGTCGGCCAAGCCGATCATCGAGGGCGTGAAGTAACGATCACTCTTGTCTAACGTAACGAAACCCGACGCAGTCTGATGGACTCATGAGCGAAAGCAACGCGTCTCTAACCAGAAACGACAGCGGCGAGATACTTCTCTCCGCCGTCGACATCTCGGTCCAGTTCGGCGGCCTGAAGGCCGTCGACCACGTCTCGCTGGATGTGAAGCGAGGCGAGATCGTCGGTCTGATCGGCCCCAACGGAGCCGGAAAGACGACGTTCTTTCAAGCGATATCGGGCTTCGTGCGCAGAACCAGCGGCGAAGTGCGGTTTCGCGGCGAGCGGATCGACGGTGTGGCGCCGGAGGAAATCTGCCGGCGCGGGCTGACGCGCACGTTCCAGATCATGGAGGTATTCCCCAGTCTGACGGTGCGCGAGACATTGACGGCAGCCGCGCTGGTCAGGTTGTCGATGGCCGAAGCGCGCAAGGTCGCGGTCTCCATCGCCGAGCTGGTGCGTCTCGATGGCAAGCTGGACCTGACCTGCCGCCATCTGACCTTGCCGGATCAGAAGGCGCTCGAGATCGGCAAGGCGATGGCGACCCAGCCGCAGATGATCCTGCTGGACGAGGTGATGGCCGGACTGCGGCCGGCAGAGACGCAAGACGTCGTGCGTATGATCCAAAATCTGCGCGATCGCGGCGTCACTTTCCTTGTGGTCGAGCACAACATGGACGTCATCATGAGCCTGAGCGACCGGATCGTGGTCATGGGCACCGGCCGCAAGATCATCGAGGGCGCGCCGGAGGACGTGGTTCGCGATCCCAAGGTGATCGAGATCTATCTCGGCGAGGAGTTCGAGCTTGCTTGAGATTTCGGGGCTCGTATCCGGCTATGGCCGCATCAGCATTCTGCATGGCATCGATCTGCGCGTCGAGAAAGGTGAGCTTGTCGCCCTCGTCGGCGTCAATGGCGCCGGCAAGACCACGCTGATGAAAACCATCGCCGGCCTCATTCGCCCGATGGCCGGAGGTATTGCGTTCGAGGCATCGGAGATTGCGGGTGAGGGCGCGGAGCGTGCGGTGGCGGCCGGCATCGCGCTGGTGCCGGAAGGGCGCATGGTGTTCCCGCGCATGACGGTGTGGGAAAACCTGATGCTGGGCGGCGTACATCCGCGCGCGCGACCGTATCGTGAAGCCACGCTGGAGCGCATCTTCGATCTGTTCCCCCGGCTCGCCGAACGGCGCGATCAGAAAGCCGCGACCATGTCCGGCGGCGAGCAGCAGATGCTGGTGATCGGGCGCGGACTGATGGCGCAGCCGAAGCTGCTGATCCTCGACGAGCCGTCGCTGGGATTGTCGCCACTGCTGGTGCAGGAAACCTACGGTGCGCTGCGCAAGCTGAATGCGGACGGGCTGACCATTCTGCTTGCCGAGCAGAATGTAAAACTCTCGCTCGCGGTGTCGAACCGCGGCTATGTCATCGAAAACGGCAAGATCGTTCTGACCGGCGCTTCCAGCGATCTGGCGCACGATCCGGCCACCCGCAAAGCCTATCTCGGACGCTTGTGAGGATCTGATGTCGGGTGAGGTTCTGTTGCAGGCGACGGTGCAGGGATTGCAGATGGGGGCGATCTACGCCCTGGTCGCGCTGTCGATGACGCTGATCTTCAGCGTTGGTGGGCTTCTCAATTTCGCGCATGGTGATTTCATGGCGCTCGCCATGTACGGCGCGCTGGCGCTCTATCAATCCTTCGCGCTCGATGCCTACGCGGCAGCGCCGCTGCTATTCTTCGGCTTCTTCCTGCTCGGCTTCCTGATGTTTCGCCGCCTGGTGCAACCAGTGCTCGCCGCCGGCGTGCTTGCCGGCGCGCAGCTCACGCTCGGGCTGGTGTTCGTTCAGGAGAACTTCCTGCTGATGGTGTTCGGCGGCGACTACCTCAGCGTGCCGACGGTTCTTTCAAACAAGAATCTGATCATCCCGCCGCTGACCATGCCGTGGCCGCTGCTGGTCGGTTCGCTGCTCGCAGTGGTGCTGGCCGCAATCCTCTATGTCGTGCTGATGCGGACCGATTTCGGCCGACAGGTGCGCGCGATCACCCAGAACAGCGATGCCGCCGCCTTGATGGGAATTCGCATCGATCGGATTCAGGCCATCGCCTTCGGCATCGGCATCGGACTGTTGGGCCTGACCGGCGCGATCATCGTGGCGCAGTTCACGCTGACGCCGGCGATGGGGCTCGATTTCACACTGATTGCGCTGATCGTCATGGTGATCGGCGGGCTGGGCAGCTTCGCCGGATCGATGATTGCGGGGGCGATCATCGGTGTCTCCGAAAGCCTCGGTAGCTTGCTCTATGGCGGCACGGTCGGCGCGATGATTCCCTATGCGATTTTGGTTCTGGTGTTGCTGTTCCGTCCGCACGGCCTGATGGGAGAGCACTGATGCGCGAGACACGCCTCCTGTCGTCGACCGCGTTGCCCTGGATCGCCTTCCTCGCGGTTGCGTTGGCGCCGCTGGTGATGTCCTCGAGCTGGACCAACATGGCGATCCTGACGCTGCTGTTCGTTCATCTGTGCATTGCCTGGAATCTGGTGGGCGGCATCGCAGGCCAGTTTTGCATCGGTCACAGTCTGTTTCTTGCGGCAGGCGCCTATACCTCGACGCTGCTCTCGGTTCATCTCGGCATCACGCCGTGGATCGGAATGTTTGCGGGCGCAGCATTAGCGGCTGTGATCGGCGTGTTCATCGCGTGGCTGTCGTTCCGCTACGAATTGCCGCCACTGTCGTTCGCGCTCGTCACCATCGCGCTGGCGATGCTGGGTTATCTCGCAATCTCGTCGATCGATTTTCTCGGCGCCAGTCGCGGCCTGACACTGCCGGTGCGGGGCACGCCAGCGATGTATCAGTTCAGGTCGGACACGACCTATTACGTGGTGATCCTGATTCAGGTGATCATCGCGCTCGCGCTGTCGATGTGGCTGTATCACAACAAGATCGGTCTTTATCTGCGCGCCGTTCGCGACAACGAGCGCGCGGCGCATGCCATCGGCGTGCCGGTCCTCAAATACAAGATGCTGGCGATGGCGATCAGCGCGGCGCTGACGGCGTTCGGCGGCACGTTCTATGCGCAGTATCTGCAATACGTCGAGCCGCACACCTTTGCCGGCATCAATATTGTCATCCAAATCATTCTGCTGACGGTGGTGGGCGGAACGGGAACGGTCTGGGGGCCGGTGGTTGGGCCGCTGCTGCTGGTGCCGGCGGGAGAATGGCTGCGGCATTCGCTCGGCGGATCGCTTCCCGGCGTGCATCTGCTGGTCTTCGGCGTGCTGCTGGTGGTGGTCATCCGCTTCGCACCTGACGGTCTGATTGGAGCTTTCGGGCGTGCGCGACAGGCGTGGCGGTTTCGCCGCGGTGCGGCGGAGGCCGCAGCGCGATGACCGACCAGTTCATTCGTTGGGAAGATCGCGATGGCATCCGGTCGATCACCATCGATCGCACCGAGAAGGCCAACGCGCTGACAGCGGGGATGATGGTCGCGCTGGCCGATGCCGTGCGTACAGCCGATGATATGAAGCTGGTCTTAATCGAAGGTCGCGGCACCGCAGGGTTTTCCGCGGGCGCCGACATCGCGGAGTTCCTGCAAGGCGGCGATTATCTCGAGCGGCAGGAGGAGGGGCTCAAGGCGATCGTCACAAGTCTGGCGACGTCGCCTCGGCCGGTGATCGCCGCTATTCATGGACGCACGCTGGGGGCGGGTGTCTTGATCGCTTCGATGTGCGACCTCGCGATCGCGGCCGATAACCTCGCCTTCGGTCTTCCGGAAATACGCTTCAATATGTATCCGGTGATAGTGCAGGCGGCGCTGGAGGAGAAAGTCTCCGAGGCACTCGCATTCCAGCTTTGTGCCACGGGGCGGTTGCTCGATGCGGTTGAGGCGCGCTCGTTGGGATTGATCTCGGATATCGTGCCTGTCGCTTCGTTTGCCGCCGGCGTCGCCGAGCGCTCGGCATTCTATCGCGACCGGATCGAAGCGCTTCAGATCGGACGACGAGCGAAGGCCAAGCGCGACGGATCGGATGTCCAGGCGCGGATTGCTCGGCTTGCGCCGTTAATGCATGAGAATTTCAATCGCCCCGGCGTGCGTGAGACGATCGCGCGTTATCTCAAGGCGCGGTAGTCGTCCGCTGCTTCCGGAACGCCGTGTTGCCGCGACCGGCAGCTTTCGCCCCTGTCGGCGATCCGCTGTAGCCAAGTGCGTTCGAGGCTTCTCCAGTGACGCGTTTGAGGTCCGCCGCGAGGCGCAACATGCGCGGCCGATCAAGGTCTCCGGAGAAAGTGATAGCGGATATCGCCATCGTCGCTTCGCCGCCGCTTGTCAGGATGGGCGCAGCGACGGTGGTGAAGTTGCGATTGTAGCGGCCGATATCGACGGCGAAGCCGGTGCGCCGTGCCTCTTCGACATCGGACCAGTATTGCTCAAAGGTCGGCGCATTCTGCCACCGCAGTTCTTTGAACATGACTTTGACTTCGGCTTTCGACAAGTTCAGGTGCCCGGCAAAGCAGCGTCCGAGTGCGCCGATCAACGAGGGCAATCGTTGTCCCACCGTGAACTGCACGCGCAGCGGGGTCGAAGCCTCCGCCAAGTCGACGACCATCGCGCGATCCGGCGACGTCAGTTGCCAGAGCATCGCCGTGACGTTGTGCGTCTTGGCGATCTGCTCGATTTGCGGATGGAGAAGCCGAATGGGACCATCCTGCTTGAGCGCCGCGTGCGCCAGCGCCAGCACACCGAGGCCGGGCGAATACTTCTTCGTCGCGGGATCGAAGATCGCCAGCCGCTCGTGGACCAGCGTGCGCAGCAGGTTGAAGCAGGTCGAGGCATTGATTTTCAGATCACGGGCGATCTGTACCACGCCGACGGGCTCACCCTGCGCGTCGAGGTAACGCAGGATGGCGATCCCGCGTGAGAGCGCGTTCACTTGCTTGGCGGGCTTCTCGACGTTCATTCTCTATTCAGTATGGAATTCTCAAGAGCGAATTTTACAAAAATAGCGGACTTGTTGCATCGTGACAAGTCTTGGTGTGCCGCGCATTATCAACCCGTGTTTCCATGTTCGAGGAAAGATCATGTCCCCCGCGCCGCAAAGCCAGTCCTCCGATACGACGAACCTCTCGTTCGACATTGGCGGCGCGAAGATCGGCCCCGGCGATATTGTAGCCGCGGCGGCGATGCTGCGCGGGTCGGTTTTCGTTACGGATTGCTGCCAGAGCCGGACGCTGAGCGAGATTTGCGGCTGCAACGTCTGGCTCAAGTTCGAAAACCTGCAGTTCACCGCGACCTTCAAGGAGCGCGGCGCGCTCAACCGGCTCAGCGCGCTGTCGGCCGACGAACGCCGACGCGGTGTCATTGCGATGTCGGCGGGCAACCATGCGCAAGGCGTAGCCTATCACGCCAAGCGCCTCGGAATCCCCGCAACCATTGTGATGCCGATCGGCACGCCCATGGTGAAGGTCGAGAACACGCGGCGGCACGGTGCTGAAGTGATTATTACCGGGCAGACACTCGAGGAAGCCGGCAAGTTCGTGCTGGAGCACGGCCAAGCTCATGGCCTGACGCTGATCCACCCTTACGACGACCCGCTGATCATCGCAGGGCAGGGCACGATCGCATCCGAAATGCTGCAAGCCGTGCCCCAGCTTGAGATGCTGGTCGTCCCGATCGGCGGCGGTGGTCTCATTTCCGGCATCGCGATTGCGGCCAAGGCTATCAATCCGAACATTCGCATCATCGGTGTTCAGGCCAAGCTCTATCCGTCGATGTACAATGTCATCAAGGGCACCGATCTGCCCAGCCGCGGGGATACCCTGGCCGAGGGCATCGCGGTGAAGTCGCCGGGGCACATCACCCGGGAGATCATTCGCGTATTGGTCGATGATATCGTTCTGGTGTCGGATGACGATATCGAACGTGCGGTCGCGATGCTGATCTCGGTCGAGAAGACGGTAGTGGAAGGCGCAGGTGCCGCCGGCCTCGCCGCCGTGCTGGCTGCACCCCAGCGCTTCAAAGGCACGAACGTCGGTTTGATCCTGACCGGCGGCAATATCGATACGCGCTTGATCGCCTCGGTGCTGACCCGCGACCTCGCGCGCGAGGGCAGGCTCACGCAATTGGCTATCGATATCGTCGATCGTCCCGGCCAACTGGCGCTGGTCTGCGATCTGCTGGCGGAGGCGGGCGCCAACGTCATCGAGGTTTCGCATCAGCGGACGTTCTCGGACCTGCCTGCAAAGGCCGCGCTGCTCCAACTGGTGATCGAAACCCGCGACCGGGAGCACCTGAACGACGTGCTGGCGCGGCTGACCGCACAGGGCCTCGGCATTCGGACCTAAAATAAGTCGCGCTATTCGCCTTCGCCGAATTTGCTGCCGACGAGATTGGCGATGGCGGTAATTGCTTCGGCCGCATCCGCGCCGGTTGCCGAGACGGTGATGGTGGTGCCCGGACCCGCCGAGAGCATCATCAGGCCCATGATCGACGAGCCGCCCACTGTCTCGCCATTGCGTGTGACGGTTACGTCGGCGTTGAAGCGCTCGACCAGTTGCACGAACTTTGCGGAAGCACGGGCGTGCAGGCCGCGTTTATTGGTGATGGGCAGTTCACGTGTAACCGGCCCGGACGACGATTCGGCGCCGGCTGGGCCGGCGTTGCTGGAGAGCGGAAGATCGTCGGGCGGTGGGCTCATTTTCCTGCGAGGACGCGACTGGCGATGGTGACGTACTTGCGCCCCGCTTCCTGCGCGGCCGCGATCGCCTCCGGCAGGGGCAAATCGTTGCGTACCTTGGCGAGCTTCACCAGCATAGGCAAGTTGATGCCGGCGAGCACCTCGACCTTCGGCCTGCTCATGCATGAGATGGCAAGGTTCGACGGTGTGCCGCCGAACATGTCAGTGAGGATGGCGACGCCATTGCCGCTATCGACGCGGTTGACGGCTTCAATGATATCGCTTCGACACAAATCAGCGTCGTCTTCGGCGCCGATCGTGATCGCCTCGATTTGCTTTTGCGGACCCATCACATGTTCGAGCGCTGCCCTGAATTCGTCGGCAAGGCGCCCATGGGTCACAAGAACCAGACCAATCATCGAAAACTCCTCGCGGGTGCTTTGGTGCACCGCACGAACGGGCCACTTTGACCATCCGGCGCTCCCGCGCAAGGGGGGAGCATCACGATTTTCCCTAAATTTTGCCACAAGGCGGGAACTGGGGTGGCTCTAATCGGTGGCAACAGTGGGCCCTATATGGTGACAAATTCCGCCCGGACAATCTTCCTTTGCTGAAGCGGGCGGCGTGGACAGAGGGCGTGTGATGAGACTGGCGGCAATCAAAGGCAGCGCCGAAAAGCCAGTCTGGACCGGAATTCGCGGCAATTCGATCCCTAAAAGCGTCGTTGTCAGGCTTTCGGGGACCGGAAGACGGGCTCCATCGTGGGCATCGAGATCGACCACCCACCCGATAGGAGCCTCGGACACAAAGTCGCAGCGTCGGATGCCGAGGCCGCGGATCTCGATCAAGCCTGCGAGTCGGGCGGCGGGGCGCGCCCACAGCC
>JAFKKL010000191.1 GCA_017305595.1 Hyphomicrobiales bacterium
TGCTGACGCTGCTGGCGGGCCGGCGAGTCGCGGTGCTCAGCGGCGCCGTGGCGGGCTGCAGCTCCAGTTTGGGTATCGCCCCGTCGACCAACCACCACACGCGCCACCCCACCGTGACCGCGACCGTGGGGTCGACCATGCACGCGCTGACCGAGGGCCGTTTCGCGATGGCGTTCGGCCGCGGCATGGCCGGGTACTGGCCGGCGATCGGTCTACCGACGGTCACCGCGGCTCGGCTGCGCGACTTCTTCGGGATCCTTCGCCGGCTGTGGGCCGGCGAGACGATTTTCAATCATGACGGCCCGGCCGGGAAGTGGCCGATGCTGCGGCATGCGAACGGCTTGGGCGAGGGGCCACCGATCGGTTTGGTCGCCGTCGGCCCCAAGACGATGGAACTCGCCGGTGAGATCGCCGATTTCGTTGTGCTGCACACCTTCTTCTCCGACGAGGCGACCACGGCGTCGGTCGCGGCGGTAGCCAGCAACACGCCGGCGGCGGTCAGGGGATCGATGGCGGCCATTGCGGCTTCCTCATGGCTGATCGGAGCGTGGCGATGCTATGCTCCCGCGCGTGAAAGTTTTAACAAAAAGAATGCCGACCATTTCTCTGGAGCGTAATTGATGCAATCGGTCCACGATATTCTTGCCGATCTCTGGGCGCAGGCTGGCGGCAAACCCGCCTCGCTCGAAGCCGTGAAGTTGACTGGTGCGGAGCCGACGCTGCCGTCGTCGTTTCGTGTCGCCGCCGCGGCGCAGGCCGGCATCGCGGCGACCGGACTCGCGGCCGCCGAGATCGCGCGTCTGCGCGGCGGCCGCGCGCAGACGGTGTCGGTGGATATGCTGCATGCCGCCATCGAATGCCGCAGCGAGCGTTATTTGCGTGTCGACGACAAACCGCCGCCGCCGGCATGGGACGCCATCGCCGGCGTCTACAAGACCGGCGACGGCCGCTTCGTCCGGCTTCACACCAACTTTCCGCATCATCGCGACAACATCTGCAAGCTGCTCGATTGCGCGCCGGAGCGCGACGCGGTGCAGGCCGCGCTGATGAAGTGGAAAGGCGAGGCGTTCGAGACCGCCGCCTATGCCGCAGACTGCGTGGTGTCGCTGATGCGTTCGCGTCAGGAATGGTTGGCGCATCCGCAGGCGAAAGCGCTCAAAGCGCTGCCGGTGATTACCATCGAGCGGATCGGCGAAGCCGCGCCGCGCGGATGGCCGAATGGAGAACGGCCGCTGTCGGGATTGCGTGTGCTCGACCTGTCGCGCGTAATCGCGGGACCGGTGGCGGGCCGCGCGCTCGCCGCCCACGGTGCCGACGTGATGCTGGTCACGGGGCCGGCATTGCCGTCGATCCCGTGGCTCGTCATCGATACCGGACGTGGCAAGCTGTCGTGTTCGCTCGATCTCAAGAGCGAAGAGGGCCGCGTGTCGTTGCGCAAGTTGATGAGCAACGCCGACATCATGGTGCAGGGCTATCGCCCGCAGGCGCTGGCGACGCTCGGATTCTCGCCGCGGGACGCCGCGCTGCTCAATCCCGGTATCGTTTACGTCTCGCTCTGCGCCTACGGCCATGTCGGGCCGTGGGCGGAGCGGCGCGGCTTCGACTCGCTGGTGCAGACCTCGACCGGCTTCAACCACGCCGAGGCGCACGCCGCCGGCGTCGACGGGCCGAAGGAACTACCGATGCAGATTCTCGATCACGTCACCGGATATCTGATGGCGTTCGGCGCGATGATGGCGCGGGCACGGCAGGCGCATGAAGGCGGAAGCTGGCACGTCCGCGTCTCGCTGGCGCAGACCGGGCAATGGCTGTGGAATCTCGGAAGGTTGCCGAAGGGGCTGGAGACGCCGGACATCGCGGCTGAAGCAGTTGCGCCTTTTATCGAGGAAAGTGATTCCGGCTTCGGCCGGCTCCGTGCCGTGCGGCATTCCGCTGTGTTGTCACGCACGCCCGCGCAGTGGTCGCGTCCGTCGGTGCCGCTCGGCCACGACGCCCCGGAATGGCCGCCGCGCGGGTAAGGAACTGACGCGGACACTATCAATAACCACGATGTCGTCCCCGCGCAGGCGGGGACCCAGAATCCCTGGCGCTGGTTGTTATAAACGACCTTCGATAAAAGAGCCGAACCGCTGCGGCGTATGGGTCCCCGCCTGCGCGGGGACGACCATCCTGCGCTCAACGATTCTTGTTGTTCGGTTTGCGCTTCTCGATGAAGGCGGCCATGCCTTCGGCGCGGTCTTCCAGCGCGAAGGTGGCGCGGAACAGGTCGCGCTCCACGTTCATGCCTTCCGTCAAAGGTGTTTCGAACGCGCGGTTCACCGCGAGCTTCGCCATCTCGGCGGCAGGGCGCGACATCGCCGCGATCTTCTCGGCGGCGGCGAGCGCTTCGTCCATCAGCTTGTCGACCGGCACGATGCGGCTGACGAGGCCGGAACGTTCGGCTTCGTTGACGTCCATCATGCGGCCGGTGAGGCAGAGGTCCATCGCCTTGGCCTTGCCGATGGCGCGGGTCAGGCGCTGCGTGCCGCCGATGCCGGGAATGGTGCCGAGCGTGATTTCCGGCTGGCCGAACTTCGCGGTGTCGGAGGCGATGATGAAGTCGCACATCATCGCCAGTTCGCAGCCGCCGCCGAGCGCGTAGCCGCTCACAGCCGCGATGGTTGGCTTGCGGCAGGTCGCGACGCGGTCGCCGCCGATCTGCTTGAAGTCCTCGTTGAACATGTCGATGAAGCCCTTCGGCTGCATCTCCTTGATATCGGCGCCGGCGGCGAAGGCTTTTTCGTTGCCAGTGATGACGATGCAGCCGATGGCGTCATCGGCCTCGAGATCGTCGATGGCGGCGGCGATTTCCTTGAACACACCGAATGACAGCGCGTTGAGCATCTTCGGCCGGTTCAGGCGGACGAGGCCGACAGCGCCTTTTTTCTCAACGATGATGTGTTCGAACGTGCTCATGATCCACCCTGTCTTGCGCTGTTGAAGCCCTCTCGGGACGCGCGCAATTTGCCCGCTGCCGGGCGATGCCGCAAGGGTGCGCCATGCGCAGAAATGCACAAGGGCGGATGGAAAAATGCCGCGCCTTCATCGCGGGAGGAAAACGACGAAGGCGCGGCACGACGGCTTCGATGTTACGCGATGAGCATGCGCACCGCCGAAGCCAAGGTCAGCAGTCCCCCGAAGGCAATAAAGATTTTCCCGATCAGCGAGGCTTGCGCCCAGCTCGAATTGTCGTCGCCGGCGGAGGCAGCCTGTCCGGTCGTGACGGACTCCGGCGTATTGACGGAAGCGAGCGCCAGCGTCGGCGCGGGCTCGGCGGCCTGCGCGGCCATCGCGCGATCGACGTCGTTGAGTTCGTCCGATGGAATAACTCCGGTTTCGGATTTGGCGTCGGTCGTGGTCGCCTCGGCGGCGGTTGCGGTTCCGAGTTGTGGCGCCGGGGACCCGTCGTTCATCGGCGCGGGCGATGATCGATCCGCGATCGAAGGAGGGGCGGGCGTCAGCGGTGCAGCATTGCCGGTGGCCGGGTGATTGTCGAGCAACTGCGCCTTGGCGTTGGCGACCGACGACGTGAGCGGCGTCGCAGCGTCCTTTGCAGGCGACGGCGTCATCTTTTCCGGAACGGTGGCATTATCGGCATCTGCGACGCGAGCGTCAGCAGCGGGTTCGGTTTCAGCTGCTGTCGTTTTGGCCTTCGCCTTCGATTCCGATGTTTTCGATTCCGATGTCTTGGATTCTGATGCGGCCTTGTTCTCGGCGGCGGCTCTCCGCGAATGCCGATGCGACCGCGAGGCCCGGTGCCGCCGGCTGTGGCGCGAGGACGCCTTGCGATACTTGTTGAGCGCAACAGGCTGGCCGGGTTCCGCAGCGGCGGGTTGTTCCGCGGCCGGAGCGGCCGGTGTCGGTTTGGCCCCGAATAATTGTTGCAGCGGATTGGGCTGCGTCGTTTGTTGCGCGGCGGCCGGCGGTGCGGTCTGCGGCGCTTCCTGCGCCTGAAGCGGCCCGGCGCACCAGAGCCAGATTCCTGCTGCAACCATCAATGCCGAGCGCCCGCTGGCCTTGATATTCATGGCAGTCTCCCCGTTTTGACTGTGTTCCGAATTCCGAAGTTCGCCCGTTTCGACAGCGGCTTTCTCAGCGAACCTCTCAATCGCCGCATTGGTCCCAATGCGCAGAGAGACTCCCGGCGTGACCACACCGGGGCGAAATAAGGGAATCTTTCGACAAACTCGGGAAAGCACGCGCGCGTCCCGATCGTGTCAGCCGATCGGATCAATGCTATGGATGAACGTGGCCGGCGAAGCGGTTCCGCTGAAAGGGATTTCCCGGGTACCACAGTGGAGCGGCACCGCGGTGTCCATGCGATATTCACGATCTCGTGATTAGAGCTGTGGAACGTAATAACCTTGCTCGCCCGTCGAATGGTTTTGCAGGAGCGCGTGTGCGCGGACGTGACGAGGAATGGACCGGCCTGATGCGAGCGGCGAACGCAGGCGACGCCGCAGCATACCGGCGTTTGCTGGAAGCGGTCACGCCGGTGTTGCGCGCGGCGACTTATCGCGGTCTTGCGCGTGCCGGTCAGCCGGTCGATCAATCCGAGGATATCGTGCAGGAGATTTTGCTGGCGGTGCACCTGAAGCGGCAGACTTGGGACGCGACCGCGCCGTTCGCGCCATGGCTGTTCGCGATCGCACGCAACAAGCTGATCGATGCGTTGCGCCGGCGCGGCCGGCGGGTCTTCGTCAACATTGACGACTTCTCGGAAACGATCGCGGCGCCGGCGGCAGGCGATACGCTGTCGCCAGGCGAAGTCGCCAGCCATCTCGACGGATTGCCGCAACGCCAGCGTGACGTGTTGAGATCGATCGCAGTCGAGAGTGCGTCGATCAAGGAGACCGCGACACGTCTCGCGATGACCGAGGGCGCGGTGCGCGTGGCGTTGCATCGCGGTCTCGCCAGCCTCGCGGCAAAATTGCGGGAGCCATGACCATGCAGACCGATCGTTTGATTGCCGCGCTTGCCGCCGACGCCAACACAGCGCCCCGCCGGATCGGTCCGGTGCTGACGCTGGCGCTGCTGGCGGCGCTGCCGGTGTCGGTCGCGCTGTTTATGTCGATCCTCGGCATGCGTCCCGACGTGCGGACCGCGATGCACAATCCGTTTTTCGACCTGAAGTTCGTGGTGACGTCGGTGCTGGCATTCACGGCGATCGTTGTCAGCCTTCATCTCACGCGCCCCGAGGCGTCGTTCGACAGATGGGGATGGCTGCTCGTGCTTCCGGTCGTCGTCATCATCTTGGGTATTGGGGCCGAGATGATGATGCCGCATCAGCGGCCGTGGCTGACGCGACTGATTGGCAACAACGCTATGGCATGCATGGCGTCGATTCCGTTGTTCTCGCTCCCGTTCCTTGCTGCTGCTCTGTTAGCGTTGCGGCGCGGCGCGCCGGCGCATCCGGCGCTGGCCGGCATGACTGCCGGACTTCTCGCCGCGGGGCTCGGCGCGACGCTGTATGCGTCGCATTGCGCCGACGATTCTCCGCTGTTCGTGATGGTATGGTATTCGCTCGCGACAGCGTTCGTCGCGGCTGTCGGCGCTTTCGTCGGCCGCCGCGTGTTGCGTTACTGAAATTCGCTGTCAGGGTTTCGGTTTCGGTGCGGTGGCTTCCTGCATCTTGTGGAAGCGGAGTACTTGCTGCGCGGTCGAAAGGCGCAGCCGCTCGTAAGTCTGACGGGTTTCATCAAGATCGGTCGCCGGTCTTTCCGTCACATTGTCGCGCATCGCGATGATCAGTTGCACCGTCGGCCACGATAGTTCGGATACCTTGGCGAGGATCAGAATGCCCTCGGTATGGGACTCCACCATCATGGTTTCGGCCAGCGACACCGGCACCTTGGCGAGGCAGGCGATCGCGGCGTTGGTCTCGTCGAACTTGCCGGCGGCGGCGAATTTGTGAATCTCCTGCTCGTCGAGCCGGCCGTCGTCGTAGAGCAGTTTCACCAACCCATGCGCGATTTCGGTCGCGGCGCCGATGGCTTCGGGCGCCGCGGTGGCCTGTTTGGTGGCAGCCGCGACCGCCGAGGCGATATCGGCCGCGCGTTCCGGATTGGCTTCCGCAAGCCGCGCCTGGACCGAGGCCGAGGCCCTGGCGATCAACTTCAGAAAGTGCTGTCGCGGAATCGACGGCCGCATACCGAGGCAAACCGCGATGCCCTCGTCGCGCTCGGCGTGGGCCAGCAAGCCGCGATAGCCGTTCTCGGAAAATATCGCACCGGGGTTGCTTGCGGTGCGCTGGATCACGTCGCCGTCGCCATGTTCGATCAGCACGTCGGTGACGGCGTCGCTAAGGCTGCGGCGGCCTGAGATCGCCAACAGATGTGCCTGGCTTTTGCTCTGCACGTTGGCGATCAGCATGTCATCGGTGAGGCGTTCGGATTGCGTCAGCATCGGCGCGGCGACCTCGATCAGGTCGTCGAACGCCAGCGTCTGCACCGTCTGCGGCGGCGCCTTGGGGACGGGAGCCAGCCGGTTGGACAGCATGACCTTCGCGGACGTCTCGATGTGGCGCATCAGGCAGCGAAAGACGTCATCGAACAGTTCGATCTGCTCGTCGGAATAATCGTCGGCGGCGTGAAGGAAAAGATCCGTTACCCGGCGCAGCGTCTCGACGCGGCGCGCAACGGTGCCGTGCGCCAACGCGGTTTGCAGTTCGTCCAGCAGATTGATCTTCGGGGCAGGCGCCGTACTCATTCAAAACTCTATTCTGGAGTGGCCTCGTCGCGGGGAGACAGATTCTGTGTCTCGCCGATGCGTTGTTTGGAAATACGGTCAGGCGCGGGCGACCTGGTTGCGACCGGCCTCCTTGGCGACATAGAGGGCTTCGTCGACGCGCGCCAGCAGCGCGTCCGGGGTTTCGGTTGCGTTGAGCTCGGCGACGCCGGCGGAAATCGTCACCGCCATGCCGGACGAGAACGCGCTCCAGTCCAGTTCGGCGACGATCAGGCGCAGGCGGTCGAGGATGTTGGCGGCGGCGGCCGATGGGGTTTCCGGCATGATCAGCAAAAATTCCTCGCCGCCGTAGCGGCCGAACCGGTCGATGCCGCGGATGTTCGCGAACACGGTGATGGCGAAGGTACGCAACACCTCATCGCCGATCGGATGGCCGTGGGAATCGTTGATCCGCTTGAACCAGTCGAGATCGATCAGCGCGACCGAGCAGGGCGTCTTGTTGCGCTGCGCGCGGGCCACTTCGTCGTCCAGCATCCGCATGATGCAGCGGCGGTTGAAAGAGCCGGTCAGTTCGTCAAGCTCGGCCAGTTCCTCGATGCGCCGATAGGCTTCCTTGAGCTGGCGGCTTTTGTTGTAGAGCGATTCCCGCAGCGAGTTGCTGAAGATGCCGATGAACATGCAGCGGCCGATGGTCAGCGCGAAGGCCAACATGGTGGCGATGCGGTCCGGGAAGGTCGCAAGCGGCAGTCCGATCGGCTTCTCGCCGCCGAGAAACAGCACGAGCAGGCCGATGGCCATCGCCGTCCAGACCACCGCCGTTTCCCGCGCGGAGGCGCGCAGCGAGCTGAAACTGAAGACGATGAACAGGTTGCAGAGAAACAGGAAACCGGCCTGAGGCGCGAGCCAGGCGAAGGCCAGCATGATCATCAGGCCGACGACGGCCTGCGGGATCACCAGAAAATCATCGGTAAAGCGCTTGCTGAGGCGGGTTTCGTACAGAACGCCGAAGCCGAGCGCCGACCCTATGCCGCAGACGAGGTAGGCCGGCGCGATTGCCCAGGAAATGGCGCCGGTTTCGGCATAAACCGCGAGCAGGAGAGCGTCGACGAAGTAGCTGATGCAGATGTAGCCGACCATCTGCCGGCGGATTCTGATGTGCCGGCGACGTGCTCCCAGGCTCGAACGCTTTTCGGAATCCGCTGGCTTCGCGGTGAACAGGCTCGACAAGGGTGTTGCGGCGGTCTGCATGGGCCTGGCCGTCAAATATGAATTGTCGGTTAAATCAACGGTTGCAACCTTACGGGTAAAAGCCTTTAGGTTTGGTATCTTTCGACCTGCAATCAGTGGGCTTAAGTGAACCAAAAACGGGTCGTTTCGGCGCGCGCAGGCTGATTTTCCGCCGATCGGGGCCTTTGGTCCGAGGTACAACCACGCGCTTGCCAAGAAAATAAGAAGCAACCGGAGGTGGCGAGCTATCTGGCGTCCCGCATCCGGCACCTGTATGCCTTCGCGGCACAGGCCTTTACGGGCGTTACGCAGCCGACTTGCGCCTATTCGGGGATTTGGGGCATTTTGGCGGCGATCACCTGCGTCGGCTGCTTTCAATCTGAAAGTTTTGATCCTTCGCCTCGAACCTTCTCTCGGCTCAAGCCGACTTATTTCGCGAGATGGCCATTGAGTCCGACGTCGGAGACCGCAGACGAAGCCCTGATTGCCCGAATTGCCCAAGGCGACAAAGCCGCGATGCGGGTTCTGTACGGCCGCCACCACGTTCGGGTGTTTCGCTTCGGACTTCGGCTGGTGCGGAACGAACAACTCGCCGAGGATCTTATCAGCGAGGTATTCCTTGACGTCTGGCGGCAGGCGGGCCGGTTCGAAGGTCGATCCGCGGTTTCTACCTGGCTACTTGGGATTATGAGGTTCAAGGCGCTTTCGGCCCTGCGGCGCAGGACGGACGCGGAATTGGATGACGAGACGGCGGGATCGATTGCCGACACCGCCGACGATCCGGAAGTGACGGTACAGAAGAAGGACACCGGCGATGCCTTGCGCACGTGCTTGACCTCGCTCTCTCCAGAGCACCGGGAGATCATCGATTTGGTCTACTACCACGAGAAGTCGGTGGAAGAGGTCGCCGAGATCGTCGGAATACCGGAGAACACGGTCAAGACGCGATTGTTCTATGCGCGGAAGAAGCTGGCCGTCTTGCTCCAAGCCGCCGGTATCGAACGAGGCTGGCCATGAGGGCAACGAGCAACAAGATCATGGACGACGAACCGGAAGAGATCGAGGCGCTGCTGCCGTGGTATGCCGCGGGCACTTTGAGTGCCGGCGATGCACGTCGTGTCGAAGACGCGCTCAAGGACGATGCCGCGCTTCAAAAACAGTACGCAGTCATCCGGGAAGAGTTTGCCGAGACGGTCGCGCTCAACGAGGAGTTGGGGACGCCGTCCACGCATGTGTTGCAGAGGCTGATGGTGGCGATCGACGCCGAACCGGCGCGGGCGGCCTCGCCGGCGGCGCAAGGGCTCGGGCGATTCGCGCGGTTTTTCGCCAGCCTGTCGCCGCGAACGGTGGCATGGTCGGCCTCGTTCGGTGCGCTGGCGCTCGTGGTGCAGGCCGGCTTGATCGGCACCATCCTGATGCGAAGCGGGCTCGAGGCGTTCCAGAGCCCTGATTATCAACAACACGTCGAGCAGACATCCGCGGCACGTCCGGCCCCGGCGGCTCCGGCGAGCCCTGCGGCGCTCCCCTCGCAGGACCGCACCGCCCAGACCTCGGCGGCTTTGGCCAGTCGGGAACGGGCTATCCAGACCGCGCCGGCGCCGATCCAGCGAGAACCGTCGTTGCCGCCTTCGCTGCAAGCCGATCAGGCGTCTCCGAACAGTTCGGTGGCCGCCGCGCGCCCGGCGCAGCAACAGCCCGCCAAGCGCTCCATCACTCCTGCGAAGGAGGTAGTGGCGGCAGTGACGTTCCGGCCGGATGCCCGGATGTCCGATATCTCGACGCTGCTCGGCAGCTACCACGCATCGGTGATCGGCGGCGACGGCGGCGTGTTGCGATTGCAGTTCGAAGGCATGACGACGGCAACGGATCTCAATGTGATCCTTGGCGCGCTGCGCAAGGAGCGGATCGTCGCCGAAGCCGTGGCCGTGCCGTAGCGGCCGGAAGGTCGTCTTTAAGCTAATGTACAAACGCGAAGTCGGTCGTCCGTGCGCAGGCGGGGATGACTCCGCGCGTGTCGTGATTGCGAGCAGCGCCGTGGAAAAAATCGCGACCGCGTTTGAACGTTTCCGGCGCTGCAGCGACTTATGATCGTGGGAGCGCAACATCCCCCCACCAAGGCCGTATTTGGCGCGAGCGCCCATCCACCCCTGCGCCCATATGGCTTGACCCGCCCGGTTGTCCCCCCGGG